>CAZXUT010000066.1:0-17450 GCA_964643785.1 uncultured Proteiniclasticum sp. | reverse complement strand
CGATTGTTCCGATGTTGACATGTGGCTTACTTCTCTCAAATTTTGCTTTTGCCATTATTTTCTCCTCCTTAAAAGTCTAATTAAGCGTTCTTCTTTCCTGCGATTTCTTCCTGAATGCCCTTAGGAACTGGCTCATAGTGATCAAATTCCATTGAGTAGATACCTCTACCCTGAGTTTTTGATCTTAGAGTAGTTGCATATCCGAACATTTCAGAAAGTGGTACGAATGATGTAACAACTTTAGCTCCTGCTCTATCTTCCATACCATCGATTCTACCTCTTCTTGAGTTGATGTCACCAATTACATCTCCCATATATTCTTCTGGGACAATGACTTCAACTTTCATCATAGGTTCAAGAATTACTGGATCTGCCTTCGCCATAGCATTCTTAAACGCCATGGAACCAGCAATCTTAAAGGCCATTTCATTGGAGTCGACATCATGATATGATCCGTCTACAATTCTTGCCTTGAAGTTGATGGTTGGGTAACCACCGATAACACCCGCCTGGGATGCTTCTCTGATACCCTGGTCTACTGCAGGAATATATTCTCTTGGAACTACACCACCAACGATGCCGTTTTCAAAGATATAATCTCCTTCATGAGGGCTAAGTTCAATTACAGCATGACCGTATTGTCCACGTCCACCGGACTGTCTTACGAATTTACCTTCAGCTTTAACAGCCTTCTTGATAGTTTCTTTGTAAGCAACCTGAGGTGCACCGACATTACACTCTACTTTAAATTCTCTCTGAAGTCTGTCAACGATGATTTCAAGATGAAGCTCACCCATACCAGCAATGATTACCTGTCCAGTATCCTGGTCAGTAAATGTCTTGAAGGTTGGATCTTCTTCAGCAAGCTTTGCTAAAGCGATACCCATCTTTTCCTGACCAGCTTTGGTCTTAGGTTCGATGGCTACAGAAATAACAGGCTCTGGGAATACCATTGATTCAAGTATGATCAGGTCCCCATCTGCGCACAGAGTATCTCCTGTTGTAGTATCCTTAAGACCTACAACCGCTCCGATTTCTCCGGCTCTTAGTTCTTCAACTTCCTGTCTGTGATTAGCATGCATCTTAACAAGTCTACCAACTCTTTCCTTCTTGCCCTTTGTAGAATTAATTACATAGGAACCGGAAGTCATGATACCAGAATAGATTCTTGTGAATGCAAGTCTACCGATGAATGGGTCTGTCGCAATCTTGAATGCAAGTGCAGACATTGGCGCACTATCATCAGCAGGTCTTGAAGTCTCTTCACCATCTGGTGTTACACCGGCGATATTTGGAATATCAACTGGTGATGGAAGGTAGTCTACTGCTGCATCAATCATTTCCTGAACGCCTTTGTTCTTATATGATGATCCGCAGATTACAGGAATGATTTCATTATTGATTGTTCCTTTTCTAAGCGCTTTCTTCATTTCTTCAACTGTGAAGTCTTCGCCTTCAAGGTACTTCATTGTAAGGTCTTCATCCAGATCAGCAACCGCTTCTACAAGAAGTGCTCTGAATTCTTTCGCTTTCTCTACTACGCTTTCAGGGATAGGTCCAACTTCGATGTCTATTCCAAGGTCATCAAGATGAACGATTCCTTCCATTGTAACTAGATCAACTACGCCCTTGAATCCCTGTTCAGATCCGATTGGAATCTGAATTGGAACGGCGTTACACTTTAGTCTATCTTTCATAGTCTGAACAGACTTGAAAAAATCAGCTCCAGTTGCATCCATCTTATTGATGTATACAATTCTTGGAACACCATATTTATCTGCCTGTCTCCAAACAGTTTCTGTCTGAGGCTCAACACCACTTTTCGCATCAAGAACTGTAACAGCTCCATCAAGTACTCTTAGTGAACGCTCAACTTCTACAGTGAAGTCTACGTGTCCTGGGGTGTCAATGATATTTATAACATGTCCCTTCCAGTTTGCTGTTGTAGCAGCGGAAGTGATTGTAATACCTCTTTCTTTTTCCTGAGCCATCCAGTCCATCTGTGATTCACCAGTATGTGTTTCACCGATTTTGTGAGTCTTTCCTGTATAGAAAAGAATACGCTCAGTTGTTGTCGTTTTACCTGCGTCGATATGTGCCATAATCCCTATATTACGAAACTTTTCTAAAGGGAACTCTCTTGCCACATGGACTCCTCCTTTCGTGATTATATTGCACAAAACTGTTTCAGCAATGCCAAAACAGTTCTATGCTCAAAAATTAATATCTGTAATGAGCAAACGCCTTATTAGCTTCTGCCATTCTATGTGTATCTTCTCTCTTCTTAACAGCTGAACCAGTATTGTTAGCACCGTCCATCAGCTCTCCAGCTAATCTCTCTCTAGCATACTTTTCAGATCTCTTGTCAACTGCTATAAGCAACCATCTGATACCTAGTGTCTGTCTTCTCTCTGGTCTTACTTCAATTGGAACCTGGTAGTTTGATCCACCTATTCTTCTTGACTTGACTTCGAGTAATGGCATAATGTTATTCATGGCTTCTTCGAAAACTTCAACAGGATCTTTTCCTGTCTTCTCGTTTATGATCTGAAATGCTTCATAAACTATCTTCTGGGCTACGCCCTTCTTGCCATCCTCCATTACACTGTTGATCAGCTTAGTTACAACTATAGAGTTGTACATTGGATCAGCTAAAACTTCTCTTTTTGCAATAAATCCTTTTCTTGGCACTTTTCTTCCCTCCTTAATTAAATTAATTCATCGGTACTCGATAATTTCTTACCGCAAAGCGCTCTGTGTATTCTATATGAATGAAAACCTACTATTTTCCAATCTATATCCTAAACATAGCACTATGTAATTGTCAAGTTACTTCTTGACTTTAGGTCTCTTTGTACCATACTTCGATCTGCTCTGCATTCTACCAGTAACGCCAGCGCTGTCTAGAGCACCTCTTACGATATGGTATCTTACACCTGGTAAATCCTTAACTCTTCCACCTCTGATTAGAACAACACTATGTTCCTGCAGGTTATGACCTACACCGCCGATGTATGCAGTAACTTCAAATCCGTTTACAAGTCTTACTCTAGCAACTTTTCTAAGCGCTGAGTTTGGCTTCTTAGGAGTAGTAGTCTTAACTACAGTACATACGCCTCTCTTCTGAGGAGCTTCCTTAAGGGCTGGTGAACCAGTCTTATAAATAACTGTTTCCCTACCTTTTCTTACTAATTGGTTAATAGTTGGCATCATTTCACCTCCATGTTAGATGTGTATCTATATTAAAATGTAATATAGCATATTTACAAGGAACGATTCTCGTTCCGACAATTGTGACTCCAAGACCTATTTTATCCTATCTGAAGACATTATTCTTTAAATTTCTTTAAAGTTATTGTTAAGAGTCTTCAGTATGGAAATAGATCTGATACAGAACCGGACTGCTCCGGTTCTGATCATCCAAAATCACACAAAGTTTATTTTATCACCATACTAGGGCAATGTAAAGAAAAATTATTCTTCTTCAAATAGGTCAATATCATCAACCTCAGGCATTTCAACCAATTCTTTCTCTGTAGAGAGCTTGATATGGTTATATCTTCTCATACCTGTACCAGCAGGGATCAGTTTACCGATTATAACATTTTCTTTCAGTCCGAGCAGTGGATCGATCTTACCCTTGATTGCCGCATCTGTCAGAACTCTAGTCGTTTCCTGGAAGGATGCTGCAGACAGGAATGAATCCGTTGCAAGTGAAGCCTTTGTAATACCTAGAAGTACCTGTTCTCCTTCAGCTTCCTGAAGTCCCAGTTCTCTCACTCTTGCGTTTTCATCCTCGTAATCGAAGATATCCACAAGAACACCTGGCATTAAAGTGGTATCATTCGCTTCCGCTACTTTGACCTTTCTTGTCATCTGTCTTACAACGACTTCGATATGTTTGTCATTGGTATCAACACCCTGTAGTCGATAAACCTTCTGCACTTCTGCAAGCAGGTATTCTCTAACACCCTTAATTCCCTTGATTCTTGCGATATCATGAGGATTAATGGAACCTTCAGTAATACTGTCACCAGGTTCAACCATGTCACCATCGTGTACTTTCAGTCTTGATCCGAAGGAAATATCATAAGTGTATTCTTCACCGTCTTCAGTCATGACATACACTACTCTCTTCTTCTTCGTTTCATCGATTCTTACGGTACCCTTTGTATCGGATACAACCGCAAGTCCCTTTGGCTTTCTGGCTTCAAAGAGCTCTTCAACTCTAGGAAGACCCTGGGTAATATCTGAACCGGCAACTCCACCTGTATGGAATGTTCTCATCGTCAGCTGGGTTCCAGGTTCACCGATACTCTGTGCAGCTATGATACCCACAGCTTCACCGATATTGATTCTCTGACCCGTTGCCATGTTCATGCCGTAGCACTTACCACAGACACCGATTTTTGTCTTACATGTGAATACAGAACGGATATTGACGCCCTTGACACCGACTTCATCAATCTTTTCAGCCACAAGCGGTTCAATATACTCATTTTTCTTGACCAGAATTTCTCCATCTATAGGATTTATGATGTCCTCTAGTGAATATCTTCCTGTCAGTCTTTCACTCAAAGTCTCCACGATCTCATTTCCTTCACGGATTGCTTCGATGTAGATTCCTTCTTCTGAACCACAGTCTGCTTCTCTTACGATTACGTCCTGTGATACGTCAACAAGTCTTCTGGTAAGGTAACCTGAGTCAGCGGTCTTAAGCGCTGTATCCGCATTACCCTTTCTAGCTCCGTGAGTAGAGATAAAGTATTCAGAGATATTAAGTCCTTCTACGAAGGAAGCTCTGATTGGAAGTTCGACGATCTTACCTGATGGGTTGGCCATAAGTCCTCTCATACCAGCAAGCTGTTTGATCTGGGACTTGGAACCTCTCGCACCGGAATCCGCCATCATGAATATTGGGTTGTATTTATCCAGTGAATCCATAAGGGCATCCGCAACATCATCTGTAGTCTGTGTCCATTTCTCGATGACTCTTTCATATCTTTCGTCTTCTGAAATAAGTCCTCTTCTGAACATATTTTCAATCTTCTTGACTGTTGCATCCGCATCAGCAAGAAGGTCTTTCTTTGCTTCTGGTACAATCATGTCTGAAATCGCTACCGTTACAGCACCGATGGTGGAGTAATGGAAACCAAGAGACTTGATTTCATCCAGCATAACTGAAGTTCTTGTTGGGCCATACTTGATGTAACATCTGCTGATGATTTTTTCAAGCTGTTTTTTACCTACAAGGAAATCAATCTCGAGCTTCATCGCATTTTCCGGAATCTCTCTGTCGATGAATCCAAGATCCTGTGGAATGGATTCATTAAACAGAAGCATACCAAGACTTGTTCTGATGATTGCTCTCTTCATTTCTCCATCAACTTTCTTCTGCACGCGAACCTTGACAGTTTCCTGTAAGGTCACATTGCTTAGCTGATAAGACATAAGCGCTTCTTCTTTTGAGGAGAAGATCTTCATCTCATTTTCAGGCACTTCTTTTTCCATAGTCAGGTAGTACGCACCAAGGATCATATCCTGGGAAGGTACCGCTACCGGCTTACCATCAGATGGCTTCAGAATATTTCCTGATGCCAGCATGAGGAATCTTGATTCCGCCTGCGCTTCCATGGAAAGTGGTACGTGGACAGCCATCTGGTCACCATCAAAATCCGCATTGTACGCTGTACATACCAGCGGATGCAGCTTGATTGCTCTACCTTCGATCAGTACAGGCTGGAATGCCTGAATACCAAGTCTATGAAGTGTAGGAGCACGGTTTAGAAGTACTGGATGGTCTGTAATGACCTCTTCCAGAATATCCCAGACCTGAGGCTGGATTTTTTCAACCATTCTCTTTGCACTCTTGATGTTATGTGCAGCGCCGCTTCTTACCAGCTTCTTCATGACGAAAGGTTTGAACAGCTCAAGAGCCATTTCCTTAGGCAGTCCGCACTGGTACATTTTAAGCTCCGGTCCTACAACAATAACTGAACGTCCGGAGTAGTCGACTCTCTTACCAAGAAGATTCTGTCTGAATCGTCCCTGCTTACCTTTAAGCATATCGGATAAAGACTTTAACGGTCTGTTTCCAGGTCCTGTTACAGGTCTTCCACGTCTGCCGTTATCGATCAGGGCATCTACTGCTTCCTGAAGCATTCTTTTCTCATTTTTGACAATGATGTCAGGCGCTCCAAGATCAAGCAGCTTCTTTAGTCTATTGTTTCTGTTGATTACTCTACGATACAGATCATTTAGATCCGATGTGGCAAATCTGCCACCATCAAGCTGAACCATAGGTCTGATATCCGGTGGAATGACAGGGATCACATCAATGATCATCCAGTCAGGTCTGTTTCCGGATTGTCTGAAAGATTCTACCACTTCAAGTCTTCTGATGATTCTGATCTTCTTCTGACCCGTAGCTGTCTTCAGGGCTTCTTTCAGTTCAATGCTCATTGCTTCCAGGTCAAGTTCTGATAACAGATCCTTCACCGCTTCCGCACCCATCTTCGCTGTGAAAGAGCCGTAGCCCTCCTGCTCGATGTGTTCTCTGTATTCTCTTTCTGAAAGAATCTGTTTCTTCATCAGTGTAGATTCCTTGGCATCTATAACCACGTAGGAAGCAAAATAAAGAATTCTTTCTAGGGATCTTGGGCTCATATCAAGGATAAGTCCCATTCTGGAAGGTATTCCTTTGAAATACCAGATATGGGATACTGGGGCAGCCAGTTCAATGTGCCCCATTCTCTCTCTTCTTACTTTGGATTTCGTTACTTCAACTCCGCAACGATCACAAACGATTCCCTTATATCTGACTCTCTTGTATTTACCACAGTGACATTCCCAGTCCTTCATAGGTCCAAAGATACGCTCACAAAAGAGTCCGTCTCTTTCTGGTTTAAGTGTTCTGTAGTTTATGGTTTCAGGCTTTTTAACCTCACCTCTTGACCAGCTCCTGATCTCATCTGGAGATGCAAGACCGATCTTCAAGGCATCGAAATTATTTAATTCTATCAAGGGTCATCCTCCCTTCTATTACTCTAAATCTTCAGCGAAACTGTTTGAACTTACTTCTTCGAAATCATCCGCGTCTTTAATCACGTGGGTTTTTTCAGTTATTTCCTCAGGAACAACAATGACTGTATCCTCAGGGGAGTCAATCTTAATTGCCTTGAGTTCTATGGAAGCCTCTTCGTACTCGGAATCTTCTTTAAGCTCGATTTCTTCTCGCTTATCGTTCAGCACCTTTACATTTAGGCAAAGGGCCTGTAATTCCTTGATCAGTACTTTAAAGGATTCTGGTACTCCAGGTTGTGGAATATTTTCACCCTTGACGATGGCTTCGTAAGTCTTCACTCTACCAACCACGTCATCGGATTTCACTGTCAGGATTTCCTGGAGTGTATGAGCTGAGCCATAAGCTTCCAATGCCCAAACTTCCATTTCACCGAATCTCTGTCCACCGAACTGCGCTTTACCACCAAGTGGCTGCTGCGTAACCAGTGAATAAGGTCCTGTACTTCTGGCATGGATCTTATCGTCGACAAGATGCGCCAGTTTCAGGATATACATATATCCGACTGTAACTTCATTATCAAACGCTTCACCAGTTCTTCCATCATATAGAAGCGTCTTCCCGTTTTTGTTGAATCCGGCTCTTTCAAGCGCGTCTTCGATATCCTTCTGAGAAGCACCATCAAATACTGGTGTTGCTACATGCCATCCAAGCTTTGCAGCTGCCCATCCAAGATGGACTTCAAGTACCTGTCCGATGTTCATACGTGATGGAACACCTAGTGGATTCAGACAGATCTGAAGTGGTCTTCCGTCAGGAAGGAACGGCATATCTTCTTCTGGAAGCACTCTTGAGATAACACCCTTGTTACCATGACGTCCAGCCATCTTATCTCCTACGGAGATTTTTCTTCTCTGTGCAATATAGCATCTTACGAGCATATTTACACCAGGTGGTAGTTCGTCCTGATTGTCTCTTGTGAAAATCTTGATATCAACGATGATACCGGCTGCACCATGAGGTAATCTTAACGATGTATCTCTTACTTCTCTCGCCTTTTCACCGAAAATCGCACGAAGCAGTCTTTCTTCAGATGTAAGATCCGTTTCACCCTTCGGTGTAACCTTACCTACAAGAATATCTCCTGCTCTTACTTCAGCACCAATTCTGATGATTCCTCTTTCGTCGATATCCTTAAGGGAATCTTCGCCGACGTTTGGAATGTCTCTTGTGATTTCTTCTGGCCCTAGCTTTGTATCTCTTGCTTCTGCTTCATATTCTTCAATATGGATGGAAGTAAAGACATCGTCTCTAACCAGTTCTTCAGAAATCAGCATCGCATCCTCATAGTTGTAACCTTCCCAGGTGATAAAGCCCATTCTGATATTCTTACCAAGAGCAATTTCTCCTAAGTCAGTGGAAGGACCGTCTGCAAGAAGTGATCCAATTTCTACATGCTCGCCCTTAACCACAAGTGGCTTCTGGTTGATACATGTACCCTGGTTACTTCTTTTGAATTTCAGTAATTTATAATGATCAATGGAGCCGTTGTCTTCTCTCTTGATCTTGATCTCATTTGCACTTACATAGATGACTGTACCTGCGTTTCTTGCTTTTGGCAGTACTCCGGAGTCCAAAGCAGCCTTGTACTCTATACCTGTTCCAACATAAGGAGCAGCAGGTTTAAGTAGTGGTACTGCCTGACGCTGCATGTTTGATCCCATCAGTGCTCTGGAAGCATCATCATTCTCAAGGAATGGAATCATCGCTGTCGCAACAGAAACGATCTGACGTGGAGAGATATCCATAAGGTCTACCTCTGCCTTTGAAACAACCAGTACATCTTCTCTATATCTAACAGTTACTCTTTCGTCGATGAACACGGAATTATCATCCAGAAGTTCATTCGCCTGAGCAACCAGCAGTTCATCTTCCTCATCCGCAGTAAAGTACTTCACTTCTGTAGTTACTCTACCAGTACCCTTTTCAACCATTCTGTACGGTGTTTCAATGAATCCATATTCATTTACACGTGCATAGGTCGATAAGGAGTTGATCAGACCGATATTAGGACCTTCAGGAGTCTCGATAGGACACATTCTTCCATAATGGGAATGATGTACGTCTCTGACTTCAAATCCGGCTCTTTCTCTGGAAAGACCACCAGGCCCCAGAGCAGAAAGTCTTCTCTTATGAGTAAGTTCTGAAAGCGGATTTGTCTGGTCCATAAACTGTGACAGCTGGGAGGATCCGAAGAATTCCTTCACTGAAGCAGTTACAGGTCTGATGTTTATCAGCGCCTGAGGTGTAATATTGTCCTGATCCTGAATCGTCATTCTTTCTTTTACAACTCTTTCCATTCTGGAAAGACCGATTCTGAACTGATTCTGGAGAAGTTCTCCAACGGATCTCAGTCTTCTGTTTCCTAGATGATCGATATCATCAACATGTCCTACGCCATGGCCTAGACCGATTTCGTAGCTGATACTTGCAAAAATATCATCTTTCAGTACATGTTTTGGAATCAGATTATGGATATTCTTTTTCAGTTCATCCTTCAGTTCGTCTTCAGGAAGATTCTGATCCAGAATACCTTTTAGTGTTGGGTAATGCACCATTTCTTTGATGTTGAGTTTTCTTGGATCAAATGACACAAAATCTGTCAGATGAACAAAATGGTTACCAATAACACGAACGACCTGCTCTTCAACAAGAATATCAACTTCATTGATTCCTGCAGCCATGATTTCATGGGCAATTGTCCTTGTGATCTTTTCTCCCTTGGATACGAAGATTTCTCCAGTTTCACCATTGACAACATCTTCTGCAGCCATATGGTTGTACAGTCTGCCTGCAATAGACAGCTTCTTGTTGAACTTGTAACGGCCAACCTTGGATAGGTCGTATCTCTTTGCATCAAAGAACAGAGAATCAATCAGGGATGTTGCACTATCCACTGTTGGTGGTTCACCTGGTCTAAGTCTCTTGTAAATCTCAAGTAGTCCCTCTTCATGAGTATTGGTATTATCTTTTTCAAGGGTTGCTTTTAAACGCTCATCCTCACCAAAATAGTCAAGAATCTCCTGATCGGAACCGAAACCCATAGCTCTTGCAAGTACTGTAATTGGCAGTTTTCTTGTCTTGTCTATTCGCACATTCATGACTTCATTGGAATCTGTTTCATACTCCAGCCAAGCACCACGATTAGGAATAACTGTAGCTGAATAAAGCTTCTTTCCGTTCTTGTCTATGCTCTCGTTGTAATATACACCTGGAGACCTGACAAGCTGCGATACGATTACTCTTTCCGCTCCGTTGATAATGAAAGTTCCTTGTTCGGTCATCACTGGGAATTCTCCCATGAAAACTTCCTGCTCTTTGATTTCACCGGTTTCGATGTTCTCAAGCCTTATTTTCACCTTCATTGGTGCAGAATATGTAGCATCTCTTTCCTTGCATTCCTCAATGGAATACTTGATGTTCTCGCGGTCCAGATGGAAACCTATGAACTTCAGAACTAAATTTCCACCATAGTTGGAAATAGGGTTAATGTCGTCAAAAACCTCATCTAATCCTTCACTTAGAAACCAATTATAGGAATCTAACTGGATCTCAATAAGATTAGGCATGTCATAGACGTCCTTAACCCTTCCGAAACTCATTCTCGTCCTCTTTCCTGTTGAAATTGGAACAGGATGTACCATTAGCATTCACCCCTTATATAAACTAAAATAACCAGAAAATGCGCATAGCATCCCTAAGGACCTTGCACTTCTGGATTGGAACCATACGTTGCGATTTAAGCACTTATTTTGCTATTTCATGTGCGAAAAATCCCGTTTACTATTGTAACCTATTTATCGCTCTTTTACAAGAGTACGATTATATATATTATCATGATATTCACATTTAGTCAATGAATACCTGAAAATTTCACGAAATCCAATCCATACTGATCGAGGATCCTGATTACACCTCAGACATACACCCGCAATGTTCTAGAGGAAGTATCCACTCCACTGGAATCGCAGATTATGTGAGATCCACGAAATATTATGGATAAAATAAAAAGTTTGAAAAACTTTTCAGAAATGATAAAACAAGCCAGTATTCTGATATTACCGGCTTGAAATTCAAATTTGAGTTTTTTCGGATTATCCGCTGAAACCTATCAATTCCACAAATAAAATCCAACAAATAAAAGCACAATGAATACCCCATAGTAATAAACTACTTCTTTCTTTCTGTAAACAAGATAGATTATGCTAAGCAAGAAAGTCAAAAGAATGAGTAAGATCTCCAAGGTAACATTTTCATAGAAAAGAACACCCATGGTAATCATAAATATCTCTATCCCGCCCGAAAAAATACCCGCTTTCATCCACTCCCTGATTTTTGTCTGATCAAGAAGAAGAGCACCTAGTAACCATAGGATTCCATAACCTGCTCTTAGGGTCGGAACAAATGTATAATTTCCCTTTAGTGTTCTCTCAAAAAGCATGAACAGAGAAAAATACAGAAAGAATGCCACAACCAGCACAACGATCAAAGTAAGCATAACAAAAATCCCTTTCCTGAACAAACCTGTAGATTTATCCATGGTTTTCCACTCCTTGTTTACCTGATATTTGTCCGGACTAATGGAAGGAGATTTGATCAGACTTCACCGTCAGCTTCGCAATTATTTTACCTCTGTAAGCTGTCTATTTACCTTTATTCTACCACTTCAAATAAAGAAAAACATATTTCTGAATGGTCTAGATAGTGTCAATTTACTGTTGGTTGAAATTCAGAAAATACTTTCCCGTATTATGCTGATCTTATGGATTTCAGGAATTTATAGGCATTTGTGCGTTTACCGATATCCAGAATGGTGATGTTGTTGGAAAATTCTTCATAGCTTTTCTTCCTGTTTTTCAGGGTAGTCTTATTGACTCTGACCTGGACTTTATCCCTCATCTGGATCACTTTAGCGTTCTCCAGGAGTCCACGAATAGAGCCTCCATTGCGTGTGTACACACGCAGTTTGGCGACATTCTCGCTTCCTTTTCTGCTCCAGGAGATCGGTCTTGAGCTCAGTCTGTGCGAGAGTATATGGCTAACATGACCCTCGGCGCTGCACTCCACATATCCATTCAGGCTGCGGCTCTGAACCTCATCCCAGTTGCCAAGAATATACGTCCTGCATGAGCCCAGGCGCTTAAGTTCCGCCGCGGTGTGATCATTACCCTCTATCGTGTCGAAATAGGCTTCTACCATCTCTCTGTTTCCTGAATACACATACTTCTTCAGTTTCTTCTCCCAGCCTTTATAGGACGCTGTAGCGGTCTTGATGTATTTGGACAGGTGGTAGCCGTCAATGACGAAACTGCACTTTGGCAGGATGTCTTTTCCCGCACGGATCCAGGGGGCGCCGTCCCCCGAAAGGAAGACCCTTTCGACGGAATCCAGGTCATACTGGGTGTCCAGATAGTCGAGAACCTCAAACCAGAAGTCATCATTCTTGGGATAAAGACCTGTCATGTACTGCGCGCCAATGAGCTCATAGCGATGATTTTTGGTCGCGCTGAAAGGGTTCACAAGGGATTTGCCTTCGTGTACATAAGCCAGCTTCATGATCATCCCTTTGCCTTTCTGCTGGTGTACATGGTCCTCATCGGCTTCCACATGGAGAAAGCGCACTTTCTTCTTATCGCTTTTCAGACTGGGCCAGTTGCTTCCTGCCATCGAAGTGCTGTGAACAACGTTCTTAACGGTAGATCGGGTGCTGATGCTGATATCATCATAGCTTCTCACAACCTGTTCATAGGACATCTCCTTAGCCTTATCCAGCATATCGGCCTTAAGACCTGTATCGATTCTGGAATGCGGCTCAATATCCAGCAGATCGTCAACGAGGTGCCTGAAGTCACCGGTTTTCCTGTTTCTGTAGTATGTCCTGTTGTAGGAAATGTCACCCAGAAGCGTGGATATTTTCTTCTCGCGGTTTCTGCTGTGGATGGTCCATTCTTCCTTCCGCTCATCGCTCATCAGGAGAGATTCTTCAAGAGACTCAATCAACTCCTCAAGGATGTCTCTTCCCATCTCCCTCACCAGCTGCAGGGTGGATTCCACCATTCCTGTCAGCCCGCTGTTATCTTCCAGTGCCTTGTCCAGGCAGGTTGTCATATGAGTAGTGATTTTTCTGTTCAGTTCAGCTATAATATTCAAGAGGATAGCTCCTTCCGTTATGTGTAGTTTGTAGGTGAACTTATCATAACACGGTTAGAGCTGTTCTCTTTTTTATTCAACCAACAATAATTTTACACTAAGATGGTCTATGTATGTATTATTTTCGCACCAAAAGGCATCAGACTGAGTTTGGCCATTTTGAAGCTCTGTAGACCGAAAGGTATGCCGATAATAGTCAAACAGAGAAGTCCTCCGATTACGACATTCGTTACAGCAAGCTCAATACCACCAATGAAAATCCATATTATATTTACAAGCAAGGAGCCTGCACCAATGCCTGAATAAGAAATATCCTTTCCAAAAGGAAAAAGCTGCAGATTCGCCATTTTAAAACACTGGATTCCCACAGGGATCCCAATGATCGTCACTGACCATAAAACACCAAATATAAACCATATAATTGCAGGAATAAATCCACCTAGAAGAAACCAGATCAGATTACCAATTATACTCATTTTTATCACCACCTTAGTCTCAAGTATATCGGGAATAGATTAACGACGGATTAATTCACTCAGATTTTTCTTCCCCAAAAAATAAAAATCCGGAAAATAAAAATCCGGTAATTTCTTACCGGATTTCTGAAGTGCAACTTATATTTAAATTACTTAACTTCTACTGTAGCGCCAACTTCTGCAAGCTTAGCAACAAGTGCATCTGCTTCGTCCTTTGGAACGCCTTCTTTGATTGCCTTAGGAGCTCCGTCAACGATTTCCTTTGCTTCCTTAAGACCAAGACCTGTAGCTTCTCTAACTGCCTTGATAACCTTGATCTTCTGGTCACCAACAGCTGTAAGAATTACGTCAAATTCTGTCTGTTCTTCTGCTGCTACTGCTTCACCAGCACCTGCTGCTGCTGCTGCTGCTGGAGCTGCTGCGGATACGCCGAATTCCTCTTCGCAAGCCTTTACTAAGTCGTTTAATTCTAAAACGGTCATTCCCTTGATTGCTTCTATTATTTCTTCTCTTGATATTGCCATTTATAGACACCTCCGTAATTATTTATTATAATTTTTTTTAGGCGATTCGCCTGGTAATGATACTATGCTTCTTTGCTTTCTGCAACTGCATTAAGCATATAAACAAGATTTGACAGTGGAGACTTGATGCTTCCAAGGAACTTCGCGATAAGAACTTCCTTGTTAGGAATCTTAGCAAGCTGATTCATCAGATCTGCATTATAAACCTTACCATCTACATAACCACCCTTGATTTCAAGCTTCTTGGAAGCCTTTGAAAAATCAGCGATAAGCTTTGCAGCTGTGGTCTCATCATCGTAACCGAATGCCATGGATACTGGTCCTTCAAGATACTGTTCCATTCCTTCAATTCCAAGTTCCTGAGCGGCTCTAGTTACCATAGTGTTCTTGTATACTTTGTACTCAATGTTGTTCTTTCTTAGTGTTTTTCTAAGATCTGTGTCCTGTTCAACATTGATTCCCTGGTAATTAACTAAAACTAAAGACTTTGCTTTCTGCATCTTTTCCTTAATCTCATTAACCTTTTGCGCTTTGATCTCTTTGTTGTTGTTCACTGTGTGTCCACCTCCTCACAGTTTATTAGACTGCTTTTTCAATATAATCAAAAAGGCCTCTCCAAGATGAGGAGAGACCTTAGTTTTAAAAACTATAAAGTACTCGCACCTCGGTAGGAATTATGAGCTGAGCTCACCTACGGTCTTAGAATGCACGATTCAATTATTTAACTTCAAAAGTATAACATGCGTTGAAGACTAAGTCAACAGATTATTCAATACCCTTGGCTGGATTGATTCTGATTCCAGGTCCCATGGTTGAAGCAACTGTTACTGACTTCAGGTAAATACCCTTTGCTGCTGCAGGCTTAGCCTTGATCAGCGCGTCCATAAGAGTCTTATAGTTTGTCTTCAGCTTTTCTACTCCGAATGATTTCTTTCCGATTGGAACGTGAACGATAGAAGTTTTGTCAACTCTATATTCAACCTTACCAGCCTTGATGTCTTCGATTGCTTTTGCTACATCAAATGTAACTGTACCAGACTTTGGATTTGGCATAAGACCCTTTGGCCCTAGAACTCTACCAAGTCTACCCACAACGCCCATCATATCAGGTGTTGCTACAACTACATCAAAATCAAACCAGTTTTCATTCTGAATCTTATCAAGATATTCATCAGCTCCAACATAGTCTGCTCCTGCCGCTTCAGCTTCAGCTACTTTTGCACCCTTAGCGAATACAAGCACTCTGACTGTTTTACCAGTACCGTGAGGTAATACTACCGCACCTCTAACCTGCTGATCAGCATGTCTTGGATCTACACCCAACTTCACATGCAGTTCAATAGTTTCATCAAACTTAGCCTTTGCAGTCTTCACTGCTAAATCAAGCGCCTCCTGTGATGAGTATAATACACTCTTATCAACAAGCTTTGCACTTTCTACATAATTCTTACCCATTAATTTGCCTCCTTCGTGGTTTTAACGGTTTTTTGCCTCCCACTTTATTAGGTTGTCTTATTCAACGATTGTAACGCCCATACTTCTTGCAGTACCTTCAATCATAGTCATTGCTGTCTCAACTGATGCTGCATTAAGATCTGGCATTTTTGTTTCAGCTATTTCTCTGACCTGAGCCTTAGTAAGCTGAGCGATCTTAGTTCTGTTAGGTTCTCCTGAACCACTTTCAACTCCAACTGCTTTCTTAATAAGAACAGCTGCTGGTGGTGTCTTCAGGATAAAGCTAAATGATCTGTCCTGAAATACTGTGATTACAACTGGAATAATGTACCCAGCCTTATCTGCAGTTCTTGCATTGAATTCCTTACAGAATCCCATGATATTAACACCGTGCTGTCCAAGAGCTGGTCCAACTGGTGGTGCTGGTGTTGCCTTTCCTGCAGGAAGTTGTAACTTGATCATTCCTGTAACTTTCTTTGCCATGAGTTTATTCCTCCTATACTGTGGTAGATTGCGGGTAAATTACCCTCCCACTTATTTAAGACCCAAAAGGGTCAATAAACCTAATACACTTTTTCTATCTGATTGAAGTCGAGTTCTGCTGGAGTTGCTCTACCAAACATCTCTACTTCCACCTTGACTTTGCGCTTATCATTGTTGATTTCAACAATGGTAGCAGGGAATCCCATAAATGGTGTCGCAATAATCTTAACGCTTTCTCCGATAACAAGATCAACCTTTTCATGAGTTTCTGCAATACCCATGGAACGGACTTCTTCCTCTGTCAACGGCACCGGATTATTGGATTTTGCACCAACAAATCCCGTGACACCTCTTGTATTTCTTACGATATACCAGGATTCTTCAGTCATAACCATTTTAACTAGAACATATCCAGGAAACTTTTTCTTAAGGACGAGTTTTTCCTTATCATCTTTTCTTTCGATGACTTCTTCCATAGGAACTTCAACACCTTGCAAAAGATGTTCAAGGTTACGGTTTTCAATCGTCTTTTCAAGTGTTACCTTGACTTTATTCTCATAACCTGAATATGTATGAATAACATACCAACGTGCTTTTTCTTCCATACGAAAATAGAGGAGTAGACTTAAGCGCTACCCCCTTTCCTCCTTACTCTATAGTTTAAATAGAACTTCTGTCAAAAGACCATTGTAAATAAAATCTGCAATTGCAATCAGTACAATGTAGATTGCAACTATGGCAGATACTATGCCAATAGCTTTCTTGACTTCTTCCTTGGAGGGCCAGGTAATTTTCTTTATTTCATTTTTGATCTCTTTTACAAAACTGACGAGTCCTTTGCTGTTTGAAGCCATGAAAATCACATCCTTAGTCTGTGTTACTTTGTCTCTTTATGTGCAGTATGCTTTCTACAGAACTTGCAATACTTACTCATTTCTAATCTTTCTGGATTGTTCTTTTTGTTTTTCATTGAATCGTAGTTTCTCTGCTTACACTCTGTGCATGCTAAAGTCATTCTAACTCTCACTTTGAGCACCTCCGTACTTTATAGTTTGTTTACATCATAAAAAACCCCATTGCGCAGGGTATTACTAAATTACTTTATCATATGACCCCTATCCTGTCAAATAAAAAACAGGTTTTTTTTTGAAATCATTGAAAAAAAGCTGGTCTAAATCTTTCAGGATAATCAGGATAAAAAAGGACTGGCTCACCAGTCCTTTTAAAAATTTAATTAAGCTTGGATCGTAGTAACGACGCCTGAACCTACAGTTCTTCCGC
>CAZXUT010000065.1:0-17505 GCA_964643785.1 uncultured Proteiniclasticum sp. | reverse complement strand
AAAAATAAGGCATTCCTCAGAGACTGAGGAATGCCAATGGTTTTCTGGCGGAAGCGGTGGGATTCGAACCCACGGAACCCAGAAGGTTCAACTGATTTCGAGTCAGTCCCGTTATGACCACTTCGATACGCTTCCGTATTTATCTTCAACATCGGTTCTCAGAAATCCCTCGGATAAAGGAGAGAACTGATGGAGAGAACTACACTATGAAATTTTGCGATTGGACTGGTTAAACCAAGTCAAATCAATGGTTTAGGCTTCTATGTTACCACATAAGTACGACGCTTTCGAGACTTTCACCTTCGACCTCTCGGACATCTCTCCACAACAGAACTAGTATACCTTCTATTTGGGTATTTTGACAAGAGAGAAGTGCAATCTACTTCATGTAAGACTGCACTTTTTTTCTCTTATATGAAAATGTTGCTGATTTCTTTGAATTCCTTCTGTGTAATCTTCACTTTTCCTGTTTTCTGATTTTCTCTGATCTGTTCCGCATTCTTCGCACCAGGAATCACTGCATCAATGAAGTCCGTTTCAAGATACCAGGCAAGAACCAGCTGATACACGGCACAGTCCTTTTCTTTTGCAATGCCCTTCAGCATATCAATCTTCCTCAGATTTTCCTCATATTTTGTAGAGAAATTAGGATTCTTCAGTCTTCTTTCCGGAATTTTTGTGTCCAGGGTATACTTCCCGGTTAGAAGTCCTGCTGCCAGAGGAAAGTATGGAATGAAGGCAATATTATTCTTTCTGAGATAAGGGATAAATTCGTTTTCCTTGTCTCTAGCCAGAAGATTGTATTCATCCTGAACCACATCAATGTATCCATCTCTGTTCGCTTCCTTGATCTGTTCCAGTGAAAAATTGGAAACGCCGATTTCCTTGATGATCCCTTTTTCTCTCAGCTTCTGTAGAGCTCCTACAGCTTCATACTTCGGTGTCTTCTCATCAGGGAAGTGGATATAGTAAATATCAATATAATCCGTCTGGAGCCTTTTTAGGGACTTATAGACCTCTTCTGTAAGAAAGTCCGGGTGATTGTCCACAACAATCTCACTGCCTTCCAATCTATGGGCACCTTTTGTGGCCAGGAGGATCTTATTACGTGCATTACATTTCTTAAGAACATCTCCGATCACTTCTTCTGAATGACCCATACCATAGTAATAGGCCGTATCAAGAAAGTTCACACCAAGGTCCAGTGCCGTAAGAATCATATTGTGTGATTCTTCCTCACTGATGGGATTATAGCCGGGATTGCCCACTGCATTGGTTCCAAGTCCCACCGGGTTCAGTTGAAAATCATCATAAATAGCGCTCATTCATATCCCTCATTTCAATCTTTTCTTCTATTCTACCATAGACATTGCTTAAGTGTTATCCGTACCCTAGACAAGGTGCTCTATTTCGTCGGGATGGGTGGCTCTCTCAATTCGGTATATTCAGTTCGAATGGAAATGGTTCTTTTCCTTATGGAATCCTCCCCCTAGACCTGGTATTGTTCCACCAATTAAGGCACGGTACTGGCGTTACAGCCGTACCTTCTGACCAAATCAAGGCTCGATGCCTTCCCCTCCAGGTATGCGCTTACAATCTCCTGTTTCTTCTCCTGACTGAACTTGGCTTTTCTTCCCATGATAAATGTTCCTCCTATCATAAACAGTTTAGTTATTTCACTGTCTACTACAAGAGGAGCATATCAATGCGCTATAATCCCTTGGTGGTGACTTGCTTTAATTATTTGACATTACTTTATATGCTTAATGCATATCTTTTAACACGGTATATTCTATTACTCAAACTCAATATTTTCATTTACTTTTTCATTAATATTAATTCTCATTTGAATATCAACCTTATTAACTAGCCAACCATTTAAAGTACAATTTTTGATAAATTCATCAATTCTATTAATACCTTTGATTTCCTTCAAAGTAACAATAACGCCAAAACGAATACCCATTCCGTCTTTAGGATCTAATCTATTGTTGGTTTTAATCTCCATTCCCCAATTTTTATTGTTGTATGATTTTTTTGGAATCATTCTATCTTTGGGTCTTTCCACAACATATTTTACATTGTCCCATTTTCTAAATCTGTGTCTCGCTTCACCTTCTAGAAGATAATTTATTTCAGTATTTAGTATTTCATCTTGATTCTGCTTATCGTTATTAATTTCGTTCATTTTTCCATCGTCTTTAATTCTACCAAAGTGAAGGTTAAGTTCAGTATTAGTGTAATCAACACCTTGTGTTCTATCACATATAGGAAAATAGCACATAGTCGCTCTTGCTATATAAGGATATTTATCATCTTTGAGCGGAATCGGAAAATGATAATTATAAGTATTCCATTTTTCACTTACATCTGACACCAAAAATTTAATCTCATCATCTTTTGATTGAACTATATCACCTATCTTAATAGGTACTACACCGTGTCCATAAAGAGCAACCTCTTCCGGCGTTGGATTTTCACTCCAATTCCTTGCAGCATCAATAATCATTGCTTTGGCAATCTCCCTGTTTAAACCTAAAACATCAATTAAATAGGATAACTTACGAGCAATCCAAGGAGCTGCAAAAGAAGTTCCTGCAACATTTGCCGCTCCTAACGGTTCACACACCTTAATATATTGCTCCTCACTTCCACCATAATAACTGACATCTGGTTTCGCAAAAAAAGATAAGGCCAATCCTTTTCTAGCATACTTTGTTGATAGACCTTTCTTAGTCACTGCATTAACCACCATACTGTTTATTGAATCAGCAGGTGATCCTATTTTTATAATATTGTTATTAGGTTTATTCGTTCCTGCCACTACAAAAATTATATCATTGTCATACTGAATCTGATCTAATATCGCAGCTTCTGCAGAAATAAAATTATCATTTACTTCTTGATTGCTACCAAGCGAAATATTCCATACTTTAATATCTTTATTATTAGCAATGATTTCTTTTATTTGTTTTGTAATTGTAAAAGAGGAAAATTTAGAGCCCAATGTAACACCAAAATGTCGCACTTTAAATCTACCACACCCATCATCTAGCCATGGATTTAGCCTTGCACCATCTACAATAAGAGAAGATACAGCAGTACCATGGCGATAATCATCTGTACTTTTAGGAATACTAACATCAACCATATCATAATATTCCACCCATTCTTCAAAATAGACGCGCTTATCAAACAAGGTATCAATGACACCAATAGTTGGTTCAATGCTAGGAGATGGTATGTATAACATACCCTGCTGATATTCCTCAATAAAATCCTCAGGAGATAATTCTGTTAAGTCCACAGTTGCCATTGAAACAAGATAAGGAGCTTTTTCAAATAGGAGCTTTAACTGATTTTCATCCAAAAAAACTGTCTGATTATCTAATATTCTACTCGTTAAAATATCAATTCCAATGCTTTTAAACAACATTTTTGCATCTGTACGAGTATCATATATGCTAACAATACTTTGTTTATTCTGCCATGTTGCTATTTCTATCTCAAAATCGTCAATGTAGGAAACATCAGCAACTACTTGTTTAAACGCAGATTTACTTATTGGGAGATCATCAAACTGAACGGTTCCCTTAATCTTCTTTTTCTCATTCCCAAAAATTCTCTCATTATCAAAAGTTGTCTTATCAACACTGCCTTTGAATTTTACGTTTAAAACATAGCTTGTTTTAGAAAGTAAATCAATACTTTTCTCTAAATCTAGTATATCTAAAAAATAAGTAATAATATGTTTGTCCTTTTCTTCATTGAACTTAGCACCAACAATCGCGGAATTAGAATCATGTCCTCTAAATAGTCCAGAAATACGATTGCTTTTTGCAACGATTTTATTGTAGTGGACGCTAATTAAGATACCGTGAAAAGGCTTTTTTTCTAACTTCCAAAACTCTTTAATCTGGCTTATTTTTGCTTGCAACTTAATTAATTGCTCACTCGTTACTACTATTTTACTATTCATGCCGGCTCCGCCGAAGTTACCACCTTTTGAAGCTTGTATGAATCGCTTACCTTTCAATTCTAGTACATTATTCATCAGCATTTTCCTCCTTACTCAACTTCCTAGATATGGTGCTCTTGGATTCGTCCTTAAGTTTTTCTATTTCTCTTACTGTAAAACCCTGTATACGGAGTTGTTCAAGATCAGTTTGATCAAGATTACCAACTAAATTATTATAAAGCCTTCTTAAGTAATCATGCTCAATATTGGCATCACTGAATGCCAAAGATGTTTTTATGATATTTTTTAATTCTCCAGGATAAGGCAGTTTACCGGTTGTATTCAATATCTTTTTAAAAAGCCTTGTATCCTTTGAAATACCTTTAAAATTCTTAATAAAAGATGTGAAGTAATACTCCGCGACCTCAATCAAGTCTTCTTTACTATATCGGTTAAAATTAATTACCGCATCGAAACGCCTTGTTAGTGCTTTATCAAAATTTGAGTATAAATTCGTTGTTGCAATAATTACTATTTCTTTATTTAAATCAGTTAACCTATCGAGTTCTCTTAAAATAGCCGAAGTAACTCGACCCATTTCACGTACATCATTACGATTAACCCTATCCAATGCAATCACATCTATTTCATCAAATAAAACAACAACTCTATTTGAATTTGGAATCATATTTATCTCTGAAAACACACGTGCAATATTCTTATTGGTTTGTCCTAATTTACTATCAATTAAGTTATCAAAGTCAACGTAATATATTGTCCTATCAAGTAATCGAGCTACATGTTTAGCTGCCTCAGTTTTCCCACTCCCCGGGAAACCTTCAAATAAAAATTTGTTTATCCCTATATTGTGGTTGACCGCATTAATAATCCCTTTTATATCATCAGATATATCTATAGGTAAATTTAGCGGTTCCACTCCCCTGATATCAAGTTGCTTCAAAAATTCACTTTCAAAATCACTGGCCTGTGGAGTATACAAATTTGATTCAGCAATTAGACTCATAATGTATTCTGCTAGCTGATAGTCTCCAATACTATCAAAGTATCTTGCTATGCTTATGGATTCATTTCTAAAAGCATTTTCATTTCTTTCAACATGGTATTTTATAAGGTTTAGAACATTTTGCTTTTTCATATTGTAGTACCTCCATTTTCTTTTTCCATTATACAGCATAATGGGACAATTATATATACCTTTGGGACAAAAATATACATATAAATGGGTTTTCTTTTTAATTTTGTGCTTTATATTTTTCTTCCAAGTTTATATGATAATCTTGTATTATTATCTAAAGAAAAATCTTACTCTCCTCTCGAAAGTATATGGTATAAAGAAAGTCGTGAGGATATTTTAACTCACGACCTTTCAAATTTATATTTTCTTTACTTATTCATCCGATGCAACAGAACTACCGTCTCCACTTGTGTTTAGGCAACAATGAGGTACTTAATAGGCGAAATGATATATGTGTATTAAAGGTTCTACCTTGCCCTACCATAGCCTTCAAATTTATACCTTAGCTATGGGTGCTCCCTTGTTTTGGAATATTCGCTAATAATTTTGTCTCTATAATGGGACGCATGTCTTTCAAAACCAATCTCAGTTAGTTCAATATCGTTTACCCATTGATAATTGTGTCAGTTCATATGCTATTGAGCCTAATACCGCTGCGAGAGCATTATCCATTCCCCACTCTATCTGATTTCTTTCAAAATCACCCGTACAAATCCTGTTCACGTATGCCAACATTGAAAAGCTAGCCTTTAATTTTCGCCGATAGAGGTGGTACGGATAAGCTTACTTACTACAGTATCCGGAAGACTTTCCGCCCAGTTCACGATTCTCTCGTGACAGGTGAACAAGACACTCTGAACAGGCACTTCTCTCTGACTGATGAATTCCTGGAGAAAACGAAGTCCCTCCTGCGCTCTTCTGTCATCGTACTGCGTAAATACATCATCCAGGAAAAGAGGTCTTTTTTTCTGGTCCTGAATGATCAGATCTGAAATGGCTAGCCTTAGTGATAGATAAGCCTGGTCTATGGTTCCCCCGCTTAAGAAAGCCCAGTCATACATTTTTTTGCTTTCATTGTCCTGAAAAGCGATACTCATATCTCTTGAAACCAGTACTTCCTCATATCTTCCATCGGTAAGTCTCTTGAAGATCTTCTGTGTCTCTTCATTGACCTTGGGACCGAAAGAGCTCTGCATCTTGTTGAAAGCACCGATCAGTGTATCTTTGGCGAGCTTCAGCGCTTCATAATCCGATTCCATTTCCACATGTTTCTCGCTGAGCACTTCAATCTCGTTTTCAATCTGACTGATGTTCTTCTTCCGCCTGTACTTTTCCCGTACTTCTGATTCCAGTGAGATGATCTCTTCACGGATTTCCTGAATGATCTGATCCTTTTCTTCCACTTTTTTCCTGATCCTGATTTTTTCATCAAGATCCGTGAAATCTGTTCCCTCCTCCAGCGAAAGCACTTCCACTTTCTCCTTGAGATTCTGCATCTTCTCTTCCAGTTCTTCCATACTGTTTTTCATTTCAAGTTCTTTTCGATGTTCATTCGCCGCATCCAGCTGAAGTGATGTCCTGTCCTTCTCCGTGAGGATTCCCTTCAAGGCAGTAAGGATTATGGCCGCTTCCTCCATGTTCTCCAGTTCTTTGTAGATTCTGAAATGCTGCCTGATCTCCTCTTCCGCTTTCTGATGCCTTTCTTTATAGTCTTCATACTTTTTCTCGTTTTCTCTAAACTCCACCGTCTTTCTTTCGAGACGTTCTCTATGATTCTTATACGCATAGTATTTATTGGAGAGTCCATCCAGATCTTCGCATTCAAGCGTAGTGAAAATCTGCTGAAGCTGTTGCTTTAGATTTATAATTTCTTCACCCTGCTTCAAAATATCTCTTTGAAGATCTTCAAGCTCCTCTTTGGATACCATCTCCTGGTTTTCCTCGATCCCTTCTGAAGCTTTTTTAAGCGCTTTTTCTGACGCTTCCATGAGGCCGAAAAGCCTTGTCACCTGAGTTTTTTTCTCATCAAGCTCCTGTCTCTTCTCCTCATAGTTCTTCTTCACTTCCAGAAAACCGGATTCCTTCTCCCAAAGATTTCTTTCATTGTGCCTGATCTCTTCACCGATTCGTTCCACTTCAGATTTAAGCTGATGAAGCTCCGCCTCTTCTTCCGTAAACTTTCTCACAGCCTCATTTTTGATTCTCTCCAGTCTTTCATCACTTTCTCTGATGAGGTTCTCATTGAGGCTTTCTCTTGTCACTGTTCGTTTCTCTGTCTTCTTGAAAGAAAGAAGAAACAGCACAGCTGGAAGAATGAGACCCACGAAAAACATCGGATCAAGGGTGATGCCAAGAACGATGACAACAACAGCGACGGCTGAAGCTGCTAGAAAGATCGGCTTTCTGATTTCTCTTCCTCCTGGAATCTCATCGGTATAGACCTGAGGCTTCTTTGCCTTCTCCTGCTGCTCCAATGCATCCTGGATACGGCTTTCCTGCTCTTTTTCCAGTTCAAGAAGATCATTTTCTTTGTGGACAAGATAGGAAGACTTGTTTTCAGCCTTTCCGGTCAGCGCACTTTGCGTTCTCTTAAGCTCTTCCAGATCCCGTACTCTTTCTTCGTGATCTTTCTCCACAGCTTCATAATCTTTTTTCAGGTTAAGAAGGTCAAGTTCCTCCATATGATAATTACGTTTTGTTTCATTGTATTCTTTCTGAAGTTCTCTGATGCGTTTCTGTTTTTCACTTTGCTCACTACGCTCGCGAAGAAGATCCTTGTTTTCGGTCAAAACACCTGTAAGCACCCTTCTTTCCTTATCCATCCTGAACGAATCTTCAAAAGTTTCTTCAGTTACGACCATAGGTACGCTTTCCTTCAGCTCATTCAGAAGTCTTTCCGATTCCTCAAGCTCTTCTCGAATGTATTTCCCTTCAGAAACCAGCTCACTGAAAGATCTCAGCTTCTCTTCCGCCTTTTCCACAAAAGCATCCTCGATCTTCCCGAAAGGAGTAGTCAGCTTCTTTTCAGTTTCTTCCAGCTGATGAAGAAGTTCATTTCTTCGCTTCTCTCTTTTTATGGCTTCCTCATGCTCTCTGATGGAACTGTAGAGTGAAAACCCTTCAAAGCTGTCTTCCAGAGATTTTCTCTTCTTCTCCTCTTCCTTCAGTAGAACCTTTTTCTCTTCCACAAGATTCTGGTATCCTATTTTGTCCTGTTCATCTGTCATGGCCTGACGCTTCTCCATGGCAAGATGTTCAAGCTCCTCTTTTGTCCTCATGAAAAGCCCATTTTTCTTATTTTTCGATACAAGTAATTCTTCCTGACTCTGAATCTTACCAAGCGCTTCTTCATAGTTCACTTCTTCACTGCCTGTGGTCACCAGATTAAGAAGCTTCTCCGTGATTTCATCTTTTTTCGTGGATGTGCTCAGAAGCGTTCCGCCCTGACCGATGAAGACACTTCTTGAAAAAGCCTCTTCTCCTACCCCGAAAAACACTTCACCTGGGTCTGATTTCGATGAAAGCTTCACTTTCTCGGAAGTATCTTCATTCCAGAGCGAAACATCATCTGTTGTATTGCTGTTTCCAAATGTCCTCTCCAGTCTGTAGTTATTCCCCTCATGTTCGAAAAAGATTCTGCCTCTCATATCCTTTCCATTCCATGGCTTGAATTTCTTACGAGGGTTTTTTGACAGATCCGTGGACCTGCCTCCATGTCCATAGAACATCATAAGAATAAAGGACATGATGGTACTCTTTCCGTCCTCATTGTCCCCGTAGATCACATTGAATTCAGATCCGAGGTCCAATGAATATCCTTCAAATTTTCCGAAATTGTCCAGTTTCACGCTCTTAATAATCACGGAGTCCCACCTGCCCTTCAAATGCTTTCATGCCGTAGTCCAATGCTTTTTGTATCTTCTCCAAAGATTTCTCGTCCCTCTTCTTTTCAGCCTCTTCCAGTTCTTCCAGAAGCTTCTTCACGAAATAACCTTTCAATGATCTTTCTTTTGCCACTTCCTTATAATCCACAGCCATTCTTGTTTCATCCACAAGTCTTACGGAATAAAGCTCTTCGCCCAGCGCCATTTCCACATTCTTCCATGGAATGATCTGATCCTTCTCTAAAGTGCCTTTCACTTTCACTCTGTAGAAATGCTGATCATAGGTCTTCCCATATCGCTTCTCTAGCTCCATAAGAATCTTCTTCTCCGCTTCAATCTCGTTTTGAACCTCTGACAGATCCATGTCCTCGATGAGATACATCCTTTGACT
The DNA here is from genome assembly GCA_964643785.1 of uncultured Proteiniclasticum sp. Lineage (GTDB taxonomy): Bacteria > Bacillota > Clostridia > Clostridiales > Clostridiaceae > Proteiniclasticum. The sequence continues at coordinate 8,236 of CAZXUT010000065.1, read as the reverse complement.
TAGAGCTCTGAACTTGAGATCCATCTTCTCCTTGCTTATGCTGCCAAGATAGACCCCTTTTTCGCCCAGTTCATCAAAGCCTCTGCCTTCTGGGCATCCTGGATAGGCATAATAGGTTTTCCCTTCTTTCAATATGGGTGATCTCAGATGAATATGACCTAGTGCCACATAATCCATTCTGCTTCCTGAAAGCGCTGACGGTGTGATGCCATGATAATCACTGGGCTGATTTTCTGAAACCAGATCTCCATGTACAATGCACAGATTCAGGTAGTCTTCCTCTACAGGAAGCTGGTGGTTAAAAAGAGTTTTTCTCACATAGGTGCTTTCAAACCCTGCTCCATAGATAGCTGTTTTCAGTTCCGGAAGCACCACTCTCTCCATTTCCCCTCTGAAGATCTTCACGTTCTTCGGCCAGTCTTCATCCGCATAAGGTGAATCCATGGCCATATAATCATGATTTCCTGGTGAAATAAACACCTTGGAAGGAATTTCTTCCAGATAGGTTTTTACAGATCTTACAATCTGAGGATCCACATTGGCTCCTTCAAACAGATCTCCAGAAATAAGTAGAATATCAATTTTTTCTTCGACGCAAAGCTGCGTGACTCTTCGAAAAGTTCTTAGAAGCTCCTTTTTTCTCGCATCCTGTTTTTCAGCGATGGTTGCCACCTCCGAACCTAAGTGCACATCAGCAACATGCAGTAGTCTTATCTCATTCATCAAGCACCCTCCTTCTTCCTACACGGTTAATTATATTCATTATTTCATGTTTTCTATCCCATTTTAAGGACATATTTCTCTTACCCTTTCATTATAGTATAAAACCGGATGGAATGAGAACTTATGTTTCAGAAAAACTCATTGCCCGAAATCTTTGTGTCTTCCAGAATCCAGCCTGCAGAAGAGCATGAAAAAACAGCCTCAGGAATGAGGCTGCTTATATCATCTGTTTCGTGCTCCTAACGAACTTGTCTTCAGGTAATGAGGCATCTAGGCTTTTAAAGTTATATTCTCTTCCTAATTCATACCCTCCACATAGTTTTTGAATGCATCCAGGATTGCCTGCCAGCCGTCCTTCTGCACCTCCACAGGAAATGTGTTCTCCGCTTCGAATACGCTGACAATATCTGTTTTTCCATCCTTCTCCCTGAAAGTGGTCAAGACACGTCTTCCATCATCCAGTGTATAGTGAATACGCTGATTTGGCTTAATCTCATCATAGGTCCCAGAAAAATCAAAGCCTTGTCTTCCATCTCTTGATTCCATACGATACGAAAACCTTCCGTCTTCTCTCAGATCGTTCTTTGCACTGGGGCAGTGCCAGTCATCTGATGCGCTGTTCCAATTTACAATATGTTCGGGACTGGTCCAGTAGATCCACACCTTCTCAGGTGAGGTATTTACCGTTGCCTGAATCGTTACACTATTCTTATCCATAGTAATTCACTCCTTTTCACATTCTGTACTTCTCTCATTATATTATTATTTTTTATCAGAAATGTGAGGTGCATGAAAACTTTATGTGAAAATGTGCACTTGCTCGATAAAGGAAATCCTCATTTTTTTCAGAGTAAAAATCCCTGTTTCTCCTTTTTCGTCTACCCAGATCAAATAAAATCCTTCTCTTTACTGTTGTGCTGAAATAAATCCTATGCTCCTCAGAAAGTAAAAACTGAAGAAGCTGCAGAGGATATAAAAATCCTTTGCAGCTTCCTTCTTCCTGTCTATTAATTAATTACGTCAATTCTATTTGAGACTGATTGTCACTTTAACCTCATCTACATTTTCAAGCTCTTCCTGGCTCACAACAAAGAGTACATGTCTCGTCGCAATATCCATGGTTCCTATTTCAGTTTCTGTCCTGTTGATGAAAGCCTCGGCTATATTGTCATTGATCACCAGGTTTTCTCCCACTACAGAATTGGACCCTGAACTCTCAACAAGGATGACAGCCACAACCCCTAATCTGTCAAAATACGATTCATCGACTTTCTCCAGCTTATTGAGACTTAGATCATCAATGAAGAACGGGTTCTCCAGAATTGCATAATCTTCATTGTACTCTTTGAATTCCTCAAAGGTCCTGATAATACGATTCTCACTGACCATATCCAGTGCGTCCGATGTTCTGAAATTCATAATTTCCATCATGGGTTCTTCCAGATTCATAGTGGTCTCCGGGACTCCTCTTTCCATCGCTACACTGTCTCCGGCTAATTCCTCTGCAGCGCATGCAGTCAGGAGAAAAAGAGATAAGAGTAACATTGCTATTTTCTTCATGGGCTTCACCTCCTTGATCCTATAATTCATTAAACCATATGTATCACTTGAAAAGATTGCGAAATTATAACATTTTGATATCAGACTAAATAAAAAATTCTCAAAGGAGAACGACATCACTTTTAAATGATGCCGCTATCCATATTATATTATTTAAGACCGTTTCCTGATCAGATTCTACGCCAAATCAGATTCTGGTCTTGATCAGCTCCGCGATGGTGTCAGCTGCAACTCTGATTTCTTCAAGGTTTTCGCCTTCAAGCATAATTCTTACAAGTGGCTCTGTTCCGGAAGGTCTGATAAGAACTCTTCCTTTTCCTTCCAGCTTGTCTTCCACGGACTTGATGAGGTTTTTAACTTCCTCGTCTGTTTCATGGATTGTCTTCAGTTCATTCGGTATTTTCACATTAACAAGCACCTGTGGCAGCTCTTTCATGATCGATGCCAGTTCACTAAGATTCTTGCCTCTCTTTTTCACGATTCCAGCAAGTTGGACGCCTGTCACGATACCATCTCCTGTGGTATTGAAATCCTTGAAGATCACGTGGCCGGACTGTTCTCCACCGATGGAGTAGTTATTGTCCATGATGTTTTCAAGAACATAACGGTCTCCCACAGCAGTCACTGCTACATTCAGCCCCAGATTTTTTGCCGCAAGCATCATCCCAAGATTGCTCATGACTGTGACAACGATGGTATCATCTTTTAGTCTGCCCATTTCTTTCAGGTATAACCCTGCAACCAGTATGATGAAATCTCCGTTTACCAGATTTCCTTTTTCATCCACTGCCAGGCATCTGTCAGCATCTCCGTCAAAAGCCAGTCCCAGATCACAATTGTTCTCCACTACAAACTTCATCAGATCTTCAGGATGTGTGGAACCGCATTGTGCATTGATATTTACGCCATTGGGTACATGATGAATAACAAACACTTCGGCACCTAATTTTTCAAAGGTGTCCATTGCAGCTTTATAGCTTGCACCGTTGGCACAGTCTAGTGCTATTTTCATGCCTGAAAGATCTCCATCAAGAGTCTTTACTGCGAAATCAACATAATCTCTTGTGGCTTCTTTTGCATGACTGACATGACCGATGTCTGCACCGATGAGGATTGGAATTCCATCAAACTCATCTTCGATGAGCTGCTGGATTTCATCTTCAAGAGAATCACTTAATTTAAAACCTTCTCTGTTGAAGAACTTGATTCCGTTGAACTCGACCGGATTGTGAGATGCTGAAATCATAACACCTGCATCCGCTTTGTATTCACGTACAAGAAGTGCGACAGCAGGTGTAGGTACAACACCAAGAAGCACCGCTTCAGCACCTACGCTGAGCATACCTGATACCATAGCACTCTCTAGAAGGTCTCCAGAGATTCTTGTATCTTTAGCCACCAGGATCTTAGGCTTATGGGTTCCCTTTGTCAATACCAGCGCTCCTGCTTTACCAAGCTGAAAAGCCAGTTCTGGAGTAAGCTCGCTGTTAGCGATCCCTCTCACTCCATCTGTTCCGAACATTCTACTCATATCTTACCATCCTTATTTTTTAATCATTTACTTCAAGTTAAACGCATAACGTTAATATTATATAACACATAGGCCTACTCTGCCAAATTACTTCGCTTAATTCACACAATGGTCTTACTTTTCTTCCTTATTCTCAAGGTTTTTTTCTCTTTCCTTGTCATTGCCCTTTGAATGCTTCTTCAGTGTGTCTCCCATCATATTGTCCATTCCACCCACACCGAAAGTAAGTCCTTCAGAGATGATTTTATCGTAAACCACCTTCGTCGGCATGAGCCATACTTCACCGGTTCCTCTAAAGACATTAAGAAGTCCCTCACCACTGAAGCCAGACCCGATCAGCGTCTTCGTCGTCTTCTCCACGGTGAACTGGATACCACCTGTCCTTAACACAGAAAAGTTTCCGTCAATCTTCAGTACATCCTCCACCAGAGAATACTTGAATATTTCCGTTTCTGGCACTGGAATCTCCAGCACCACAATACCGGTCCCCTTCAATTTCGTCTGAAAGAATCCTTCTGTTCCAAACAGCGCACTGCTCACAGTCTTCATGGAACTGACCCCTATTTCTATCCCGTCTTCTGCAGCAAAGAACAACGAATCATCAATGATGATTTCCTCGTTTTCCAGTTCCAGAAGTGCATAATGACCAAAGGAAGGTTCCAGTAGAATTTCTCCTACACCCTTAAAATGAGGCTTGATCACAGGTTCACCTGAAATCTTTGAGGACATAAATTTCTTGGTAAGGCTGAAAAGTCCACCAGTATTTGTGGATACTTCAATGGGACCTCTCATGAAGCTGAGGGCATTGGCTTCAACGAAGACGCCACCACCACTTAAGACAATCCTGAGCTGTCTTAATTTGATGTTTGCCTCTCTCATGTAAGAAAGCATAAAAGCAGTCTTCACATCAGTACCACCTTTAAGGTCGTCATACTCCAGCACCTGGAATGTGGATATGTTCTTGATTTCACTGAGCTTTGTAAGTGTATTGTTCATCGTGATATTGGTTTTCAACGGGATTCACCACCTTATTATTTTTAGCACTTCAATTTATAACACATATAACCAATTATACCATCTAAGACTTTACAGTGGTAATAAAACCATTTCAGATGTTAAGTTCATATTTTTCAATAGTCTCTGATTTTTTCTCTTAAAGGAAGAAGGACGCGTTACCGCGTCCTCTAAAATGACTATCTATAGTTTTCTTCTGTTCCTATCCCATCGGCTGCTCCGATCTCCTAGAATTCTTCTTTGAGATCCACGACGCCTCCATCAAAGATCTCCAGCGTATCACTGTACTCCACTTTTCCGATTTTTGATCTTTCGCCGATTTTCACTGTTTTTCCTCTCACAATATTTGCGGTTGTATTTTCAAGGTAAATCTCATCTCCCTCGATAACATCCACCTTCAATGTACCGCCCTTCCCTTTGGAGACAAGACCTGAGAAGATTCCGTGAAAGGACTCCATATTGCTTCGAACTTCCAGTTTCTCACAGAATATTTCCTTGGCATCTGATTTTCCCACCAGCTGAAACTTGCCGTAACCCAGATTCATGGAAGACTCCACATGAAATTCACCGTTTAATATGAGCTCTTCCGCATTGATTTCCTCGACTTTTTCAAGTTCTCCATTGATGGTGATTCTCTCTCCATCAACCACATTCGCCTTCATGGAACCGAATACTTTGATTTCCTTCCCCTTCACATGCTGAAGAAAATTACCGTCTCCATAAACACTTATTTCATCTGCTTCCAGATTACCCTTGAATTTACCGTCTCCGTAAACTGAAATTTTAACGGCTTTCACATCCATATCCGCTATGAGATCACCTGCAGCTTTTATGTTGTCTGCGATGATGCTTCCACTGAATTTTAAATCTCCAGCACAGGAAATATCTCCGTATTCTCCTGCTTCCAGATGAATATCACCCACACTTTTTATACTGTTCTTTTCCATAATCGCACTCCCTTCAGACGAAAGGGCTATCTGTATAGACAGCCCCATATGATTTTATCTCTATTTTATTCTCTCCTGATTACAGCCATCTTGTTTTCATGATCCATTCTCTCATGGCAAACTGCTGTGCTCTATAGACGTTGTCCGTAGTATAATCCAGGCTATAATCTCTTCCGTTTAGTAAATTCTTCATCTTCCATGAAATCCCTTCTGCTTCGTCAGGGTGAAAGATTTCTCCTTTGTGGTTAATGAAATGTATATTATATTTTTTCATTTTTCTCCTTCCCTTCTGATTCTATTTCAAAAGCATCATTCTTATGAGAATCTCCATCTCATTTTCATGATCCAATTTCTTAGGACATCCTGCTGTACTCTATAGAGATCTGAATCGATATAATGATCATAGTCTTTTTCCTCTGGAAGGATGTTCATTTTCCATGAAACACCTTCCATTTCTTCAGCGTGCATCGCCTGACCTTTGTCATTGATAAAATGCATACTATATTTCTTCATAACTTTCACCTTACTTCATAATGCTTTTCTCATCAGCAGTACTTACTCTGTGATGATTACAACCATCTTGTTTTCATGATCCATTCTTTCATAGCAATCTGCTACTCTTTGTAGATATTGTCAGTACCATAGTCCAGACTGTAATCCCTTCCATTCAGAAGATTTTTCATCTTCCATGAAATACCTTCTGTTTCTTCTGGATGTACGACTTCTCCATGATGATTGATCCAATGAATATTATATTTTTTCATTATTTTTCACCTTATCTTTCGATTCGATTTGCGACAGTGGAATCCTGATCGATGTTCAATTCTTCACTGTATTCCACAGTGCCGATTTTACATCCAGGCCCTAAAGTTACGCGTTCACCACTTACTCTCTCACAAGTGGTGTTTTCCAGATAGATTTCGTCTCCTTCTATCAAATTGACCTTCAAGGAACCTTTTCCTTTTCCGAAGATCGATTTCAGAATTCCCACAGCATAACCATCTGCTTCTTTCACAGTGATCTTCGCACCTACAAGTTCACTCACTTCAGAACGAGTCGCCAGGTTCAGTTCACAAGTCTCGCAGTTGACGACTCCACCAGAGGTTATGCCACCTTCAAGTTTGAAGTATTCACATTCCATATCGCCGCCTACTGTAATCTCACCGGCTAGTTTTAAATTATTGCTCTTTATGGATTTCCCAACTTTGATTCCTCCGGAAAGAGAAATTTCTTTTCCGGTCAAGGAACCTGTAATTGATGATCCACCTGAAATCTTTATTTCATCCGAATCTACATTTCCATTGATCTTACATGCGCCAGACACTTTGCAGCTGTTCGCTTTCACATGCCCATCCACCGTAATGGCACCTGAGATGTTCATTGTCTCACATATGATATCAGATGTGATTTTACTTGCACCTGATACTCTGACGTCTCTGTATTCGCCACCTGTCGAAACAGTTGCTCCTGATGTTCTCAAATCTCTTTTCTCCATGATTTTCCTCCAAGTTAAATTATTTTGAGTTTCAGTTTTTCCACAGCGCTTCTGATGCTGTAGTTGTCTACAATGGGCGCCTTGTCTGAATAGAAGATTTCACCGTTTCTATGTAGTAGCGATACACTCACTCCGAACTTTCGGTATACACTTAAGCTTGGATCCTTATCCTTGATAGACTCATAGTTGTCACTGAGCATACGAAGGATTCTAGACATGTCTTCTATGCTTAAATGACCTTGTTTGAGAAGGTCCTCTGATATATACATGTAGAGAATATCTTCAAAATTATATTCTTCTTTTCCTTTGAATATTTCTTCATAAAGATTGATGATCTCTTTGCTTAGAATCTGAAGATGTAGTAACTCTTCACGCCTTCTTAACATCGCTTCCGGCATATTGGAAGAAAACTTATCTGCCAGATCGTCTAGTGAAGATCCGTCTTTCATGTTGATGATCTGATCGATTCTATCTAGAATCTTATCTCTTGGAAAGAAAGTTTCCTGACCAGTATAGGTCGATTTCTTCATGAACCAGTCTTCCGGAATCAATTTCTTCCTTTTCCATCTGTAAAGCTGTCCGTAAGATATATTCATTTCTGTCAGTAAATCTTTCTTGGAGATTAATTCTTCCATATCCCTCACCTCTTGATGATAATGTAACATAACATTGTTCTGTTGTAAAGGGGTAAATCGAAAAAACTTACGAATTTTTGAAATTTATCAATTTCTCATTATTATCTGTAATCCCTTGCTAATCAATGATAAATAGACAATTCTATCTTCATATTGATTTCATTTTATCAACGAAACAAACCTATAATCAGAATTTTAACTTATTACTCAGTGCAAACGTTAGCGTAACAAACCTATGATCATAACAAACTCTAAACGGAATCTTTCCTGATTCACTGGCCAATTGAAAAAGTAAGTTCCAGTTTGTCAATGTAACTTCCATCAAGCTCAA
>CAZXUT010000064.1:0-18237 GCA_964643785.1 uncultured Proteiniclasticum sp. | reverse complement strand
TTTTGGCGGAGAACGAGGGATTTGAACCCTCGCGCCGGTTACCCGACCTACGCCCTTAGCAGGGGCGCCTCTTCGGCCACTTGAGTAGTTCTCCACGCCGAAGTAAATTATATTAAATAACCACAAAACACATTATATCAATGGGATGGCCCAGTGTCAATATATTTCAATGTTTTAGCCTATGGAAGGTATGGAGGCTTTTTTGGAAAGCAACCAGGATTCTTGCAAAAGTATTTCCATATGAATAAAACAGTAAGTTGAAATGTCCGTATTCTGGGATAGTTCCTATAGTATAATGGTAATAAGTGAAAAAAGAAAGATAAGGACGTGAAATAATGAGTCTTAAACTGATCTATGGACGAGGCGGAAGTGGAAAGACCAGCTGCATCTATGACGAAATAAAAGAAGAAATGACTAAATATCCTGACAGGAATATGATTCTTCTTGTTCCTGACCAATACACCTTCAGAACGGAGCAGAAAGTCCTGAAAGAACTTGGTCAGACAAGTGTTTTTAAGGTCTCTGTCATGAGTTTCAGTACCATGATCAGAAGAATCCTTGCTACGGTAGGTGGGGCTACTCATAGCCTTATTTCTGATACGGGTAAAAGCATGCTTATGACAAAAGCCATGAGTGATGTCAAAGAAAACCTACAGATTTTCAAAGCGGTGGCGGATAAGCCAGGTTTCATTGATATGGCCAAAAGTCTCGTGGATGAGATGAAAAGATACGATATGGACATGGAGGAGCTTAGAAAAACTATAGATGAATCTGAAGACAAAGAGCTGATTCAGAAATTCAAGGATATCCTTCTTTTTTATGATGCATTCGAAGAAGAAGTACATAAAGGATATGTGGATACCATGGATGAAATGAATTTTTCCATGGAAAGGATCCATCAGGCTGAATTTTTAAAAAACACTGAGATTTTTATCGATGAGTTCAATGACTTTTCGGTCATGCAGCTGCGATTCATCGAAAAACTCATGGAAAATGCGAAAAGAGTCATCGTGACCCTGACCCTGGACAAGCATAATGATCGTGGAGATGTTTTTCAGATCATTAAAGATACGGAAGGGAAAATATTTGAGGCGGCTGAACTTGCAGGGACATCCATCGAAAAACCATACATACTGCCAGATGAGACACCGATGAGATTCAGAAATAATCCAGAGATGGCGCATCTGGAAGCGGAATATTTTCATTATCCCAACAGAATCTATAAAGATAGAGCGAAGGCGGTCAGTATCTACAAGGCACAGAACAGTTATGACGAAGTGGAGAAAATCGCACTGGACATCAAACGGAGAATCCGGGAAGATGATACGCTTCGATATCGGGATCTGGCCATTCTCTGCAGAAATATTGATTCCTATGAAAATATCATCGTGTCTGTTTTCCGCGAACATGAAATCCCTGTATTCCTTGATAAAAGAAGAGATATTGATGGAAGTCCTCTTTCACAATATATCCTTGCCCTAGTAGAAGTGGCGGATCAGGGGTTTACCTATGACGCATTATTCAAGCTGCTCAAAACAGGGCTCTCCCATATCACGGCTGAAGAAGTGGATCTTCTTGAAAATTATATATTAGCCAATGGAATCAAAGGCGGGAACTTCCAGAAGGAGTGGGTTTATCCCTATCCGAATATTCACGATGAGAAACTGAAAACGCACTATCTCGAAATCGCTAACCAGATCAGAGAAAAAATTGTCTCCGTTTACGGACCGTTAAGAGACAGCATCAAATCAGCTGAGCATGTTCTTGAGGTTACAAAGCTTCTCTATGAGCATCTTGAAGATCATGGTGTGCTGACTAGATCTGTGGAAATCATCAATGAGATCAATGACAAAGAAATTGCCAAAGAGCACAAGGAAGTGGTCAAGGGAATCATATCCATCTTCGATGACCTTGTAGATGTACTTGGTAATGAGAAAATGGAGATTGAGATCTATGCGGATATTTTAAAACAAGCCATGATCAGTTATAAGATCGGACTGATTCCTTTGACACTAGATCAGGTGATACTGGGCGACGTGGCTAGAGTAAAGAGTGACAGTATAAGAGGGCTCTTTGTTTTAGGCGTCAATGATGGAATATTTCCCAAAACCATTTCTGATGAGGGCATCATCACAGATAAGGATATCGCAAAACTGAAAGATGAAGGGTTTGATCTCTTCATTGATTCAAAGACAAGGTCCATCTATGAGCAGTTTCTTGTCTATACAGCATTTACCATCCCAAGTGAGTTCTTATCAGTTTCTTATGTAGGAGCAGATATGGACGGGAAATCCCAGAGACCTTCACTTCTCATCGGAAGACTGAAGAAGCTCTTTCCCGAACTTGTAGAGGAAACTTATATCAATCCTATGGATAAGAAAAGTGGAGACATTAAAGAAGTTGAAGGTAAAGTAGCAACATTCAACGAGCTTATTAAAGAAATGAGAAGAAATTACCAGGGAGAACCTGTCAATCCATTATGGGGAGAAGTCTATGACTGGTTCAGTCAGGATGAGACCTTTAAAGACCGACTGAAAACCTCAAGAGAAGGACTGAATTATTCAAATCTATCAAAGAATCTCACAAGAGCTTCTGTTAAAGCGCTCTATGGAGATCAGCTCTATATGAGTGTATCAAGGCTGGAAAAATTCACCTCCTGTCCTTTCGCCTATTACGTTCAGTATGGCCTTAAAGCCAAGGATCGTGCGATGCATGAAGTGACGGCACCTGATGTGGGCACGCTGATGCATGAAGTCATCGACCAGTTCACAGAAGACATCAGAGGGATGCAGATTGCCATGTCAGATGTGGACAAAGGGTTTATTCATGATGCAGTGGATAAGCTTGTAGACCAGGCCATCGAAAAGACCAATACAATCTACAAAAGCTCACCACGGTATAAGCATATGGGTGAAAAGGTGAAAAGAATCATCAACAGATCCCTTGAAACCATCACAGCCCAGATTTCAAAGGGGAAATTTGTGCCCATGTTCAATGAACTGGGATTCGGAAAGGCAGGAGAAAAGGAAGGAAATAAATTACCTGCACTCTCCATCGAGATTCCTGAAACCGGTGAGGATGCACTTCTAAGAGGAAGAATAGACAGAATTGATGTCATGGAGATGGAAGGAAGATCCTACATCAGAATCATAGACTATAAGTCTTCTTCAAAAGATGTGTCGCTTAAAGATGTATTCTACGGACTTCAGCTTCAGCTTCTTGTTTATCTGGATGTCATCATGAAAAACTGGAGCAGCATTCTAAATTCTCAGGCGGTGCCTGGAGCTGTGCTCTACTTCAGGCTCGATAATCCTGTCATCAAAGGCAGCATCAATATGACGGATGAGGAAATCGAGGAAAAAGTCATGGAGAGCCTGAAGCTGAAAGGTCTTCTGCTAAAGGATGCCAGGGTGATCCGTAATATGGATAAGGATATTGATGAATTCTCACTGATTATTCCTGCCAAAATAAAGAATGAAGAAGTGGTTTCTTCCGGGAACCGTTCTGACAAGAATAAAGAAATCATTCTGACGGAAGAGGAGTTTGATGTTCTGAGAGATTACGTGAGAGAAAGCATCGGAAGAATTCTGAAGGAGCTCTTTGATGGCAATATTTCTATCATGCCATATAAGGACAAGGATCGGATTCCCTGCACCTATTGCACTTATAAAAGCATCTGTCAGTTTGACGGCAAAATAGCCGAGAACCACTACAGAAATCTTAAAGCGATACCCATCGATGAACTCTGGGAAAATATGAAGAAGAAGGAGGTGAAGGATCATGGCCAATAATTGGACAGACGAACAGCGCTCAGCTATTGAAACAAGGGGAACAAATCTTCTGGTTTCTGCAGCTGCTGGATCTGGAAAGACAGCGGTTCTTGTGGAAAGAATCATTCAGATGATCACGAAAGACAAAGTGGATATTGATACGCTCCTCGTAGTCACATTTACCAATGCTGCAGCAGCTGAAATGAGAGAACGTATCGGTGAAGCCATCGTAGAAGCATTAGACCAGAATCCATCAGACCGGAATCTTGAAAGGCAGCTGTCTCTTCTTAACCGAAGCAGCATCACCACGATACATTCCTTCTGTCTGGAGATCATCAGAAACAATTTCCATCATATCGGACTTGATCCGGGATTCAGAATCTCCGATGAAACAGAAGGCGCCATCTTAAGAGAAGAAGCGCTTGAAGAAGCCCTGGAGGAATTCTACGAAAAGCAGGATCCTGATTTTTTGAGTCTTGTGGATGCCTATGGTGGAAAGCAGGATGACAGGAATCTGACTGATCTTGTGCTCAGTCTCTATTATTTCATCATGAGTAATCCTTGGCCTATGAAATGGTTAAGAGAAAAAGTGGACTATTTCAATTTGGAAGATCAGTCTCTTATGGACCTTCCGGTCCTGAAAAATCTTACCGGGGATATTTTGGTTTCACTAGAGTCTTTTGAGGAATCCCTGGAAGATGCGCTGGAGATTACAAGATCTGATGCATTTATAGGCGGTTACGGAGAAGCGATTCTCCAATCCATCGATATTTATATGTCTTTGAAAACTATTCTTGAAGAAGAAAAGAGTTTTGATGCATTGAAATCATTTTTAGACAGCATTACATTCGATGCGTTGAAAAGAGCCAAGAAAGGATATGATCCTTCTCTGGCAGATGAGGTCAAGAATGTTCGAAATGATTTCAAGGATTTCATCGGTGGTCTTAAAGTTTACTTCAGTGAATCAGAAGCAGATAATATGAGAATTATTGATAAAACTTATCCTATACTAAGAGCGCTTGAAAATCTGACGGTTCTCTTTATGGAGAAATATGACAAGAAGAAAAGAGAAAAAGGGCTGCTTGACTTTTCTGATCTGGAACACCTGGCTCTGAAGATTCTCACAGTTGAAGAGAATGGAGAAATTCTTCCATCTGAAATCGCTAAAGAGTATAAAAAGAAATATGCTGAAGTGCTGGTGGATGAGTATCAGGATTCAAATGAAGTGCAGGAAGTACTCATTTCCATGGTTTCCCGTAAGGATGAGGAAAATCCCAACGTATTTATGGTGGGTGATGTGAAGCAGAGTATCTATCGCTTCAGACAGGCGAAGCCTGAACTGTTCATGGAAAAATACAAGACGTACGCTCTTGAAGGAAATACGTCAGGTACAAAGATTCTACTGTATAAGAATTTCAGAAGCAGAAAAAATATTCTTTCCAGCGTCAATTTCCTTTTCAAAGGCATCATGAGTGAACGCGTTGGAGAGCTTGATTACAATGATGAAGAGTCGCTCATTTATGGAGCCACATACTATGAGATGAATGAACTGCAGGAGGAGATAGAAGAGGCTACTCAGAAGCTTTCTGAAAATGAAAGCATTGAACTGATGCTTGTGGAAGAAAGCGGATATGATGAATCGGAAGAAGAATCTAATGAGGATAACAGTAACAGCATTGATCCTTCGGAGTTCAAAGCCATTGAAGTGGAAGCGAAAATGGTTGCAGAAAGGATCAACGAACTGATCCGATCACAGTTTCCGGTCTATGATAAAAACACAAAAAGTATGCGTCCAGTCACCTATAGAGATATTGTCATCCTGATGCGAGCCACTTCAAAATCGGCTACGATTTTTCTTGAAGAGCTTCATGAAGCAAATATACCATCCTATAGTGACAGTTCCACCGGTTATTTCGACACCATCGAGATTCGTACCATGATGGCGCTTCTGAAGATTATTGATAATCCGCTTCAGGATGTACCACTTATTGCGACGCTCAGAAGTCCGGTATTTTCATTCAGTGAAGAAGATCTGGTGGAAATAAGAAAAGTCAATGACAAGGAGTTCTTGTATAACAATATGGTCAAAGGTGAGGATTTCAGTGATGGAGTAAGCATGAAAATATCCTCATTCCTGGAAAAAATCAGAGTTTATCGCAGTATTTCAAAATACATGAATTTAGATGAATTCATCTGGTACCTCTATACAGATACATCCTATCTTGATTATGTCGGTGCAATGCCAGATGGTATTGAAAGACAGGCAAATCTGAAGATCTTATTCCAACGCGCAAAACAGTTTGAAGAAACTTCGCTGAAAGGACTATTCAACTTCGTGAGATTCATTGATCGACTGAAGAAAACCACCGGAGATATCGGTGCAGCGAAAATTCTGGGTGAAAATGAAAATCTCGTAAGGATCATGAGTATCCATAAGTCAAAAGGCTTGGAATTTCCAGTTGTATTTCTGGTGCATGCCTCTAAGAGATTCAATAAGATGGACCTTAATCGTCCGATCATCCTTCATGAGACCTTAGGGTTTGGTCCGAATTTTGTGGATCTTGAGAGAGGGCTTACAAATACAACCCTGATCAAAGAAGTAATCAGAAAGAAAATAAGTCTTGAGAACATCTCTGAAGAAATGAGAGTCCTTTATGTAGCGCTGACTAGAGCCAAGGAAAAACTCATTATCACAGGGCATATCAAAGATGCAGAAAAGAGCATGAAGAAGTGGACGGAACTCAGTACAGGTGAGGAGTTTAAAATACTTGAGGGTAAGGTTGAAAAAGCAACAGGTTACCTCGACTGGATAATGTCTGTACTACTCAAACATAAGGATTTTGCAATGCAAAGAACAGACGGGAAATCATATATCTTCGGAGATAATGTCGGATTTAACCTTGAAATTAAAAGGAAATCAAACATTCTGCAAAATCTGAACCAGAATGAGGAAAAACCTGCAGGGCTGTTCACATTGGATACATTAAGAGATGGAGATTCAGCATTTGAAGTCAATCAGAGGCTCGGATTCAAGTATGCTCATGAAGAAGAAACAAAAAGAAGTTCGAAAATTTCTGTAACCGAACTGAAAAGATTAGCAGGACATCGAGAAATTGATGACATCTCTGAAACACTTCTTGAGGAGAAATCATTGGAAAGACCAAAATTTCTGATGAAAAAAGCAGGTCTCACAGCGGCTGAGAAGGGTACAGCTTTTCATAAAGTGATGCAGTATATTGATTTCAGTAAAGAAACGCAGGAAGAAATTGTTCTGGATATTGAGAAGATGGTGGATAAAGAGCTGATCAGGCGGGAAGAAGCAGATGCGGTAGATGCAGGAAAAATCTGGAGGCTGCTGCAAAGTCCTCTTGGCAAGAGAATGGAAAAAGCGGATGCAGCGGGAGAACTAAAGCGAGAAGCAAAATTCCTTATGAATATGGATGATAGTGAAGTGATGGTGATTGGTGTCATTGACTGTTATTTCAAAGAAGATGATCAGCTTGTACTTGTGGATTATAAGACGGATTATGTGTCAGATGGAAATTATGAAAATGTTCTTGTATCAAGATATAAAGAGCAGCTTCGATACTACAAAGATGCACTGGAATCCATCACCGGACTCAAAACAAAGGATATATTCATTTATTCTGTGTCTATTGGAACAGAAATATGTATAAATTGACAACATATGCTTTTTTATTTTTTCAAATTGAAGTATAATATAATTATAATTTATCACGCAATTAAAGATAGGGGTGTTTTTACATGGCAGTTGGTAGAGATAAAACACGGATTCTTTTGACATTACCGCAGGATCTGAAGGAGGAGCTTACAGATGAGGCAAAGGGCGATAATCGTTCATTGAATAATTACATCTTAAATCTACTTCTCAGTTCCGAGAAAAGAACCGAAAACGACGGTGAGTAAAGGAAAAAACCAAAAGCATTGTTAAAGATGCTTCTGGTTTTTTCTTTTTTTTCATTTAATTAATTCAATATATTTAATGTTTAACAAATAATAAAATGTTTACTTAATCGATTAAGTAAATGGCCTGAGTTTAATATTAATTTTATAAAGTGCTATTCGTACATTGCGTTTCAATGTACGTACATCTAATTGAAAGTAAAGAGAAATTTGTTGCAAGCTCTATAAATTTCTATTATTATTGAATAAAATTATAAATATTTCGAGAATTGTGATGCGGGTTATCAATACACATTGTTTTACTTTTGTTAAACTTTGTTAGCAAGTGATATCTAGATGATAGTTTCTTTGGTTTCTGGAAGATTTTTCCAGTAACGTACTGGCATGGATCTTTTCTGTGCTTTATGGTTCTGCCTTGATGAGATGGAAATGTGAGTAAAATACTGCTGCCATTTTTCGATCGTCGGATCCTCCTTGAGCAGTTTCTCATCAAGATGAATATTTTTCTTCACAGACCATTGTCCCTTCTGAGAGACAACGGCTTCGTGACGAGTTTCATCATAAATGATGAAACTCATATCTTTATATCGCTCTGCAAAGTGCGGAGCCACGAATGATAATATATCATGATCTGGATCAATTTTCGCCATATAAACTGAACCTACCAGGGAAAACCGGATAAATCCTTCGAATCTGTGGCTCTCCAGAGATACCTGCCTGGAGAGCTTCGTCACTTTCATAATCAGATCATCCTGATAATTATGCGCATTTCTGGGGTTACTGAAGCATCTGATGATATATTTAAGCACCAGACCTGGTGCGGCAGGATCACTATGGTTCAATGCGTAGGAGATGATGGACAGAGTCTCTTGCGTGAATTTTACTGTCATGGAGCATTTCACCCTATCAAATGCGTCTTCATCAAAGGAGAGTGAATAAGGCTCATCTATGAGGTTTCTTTCATAGTCCTTTTCTCTGTAGAGGATGGGTTCTGCTTTGTCGACATACACATGATAGACCGCCATCAGGAGTTCTTCCATGGAACCATCAAAGAGCATGACTTTCATCAGAAATCCCCTCCCAACGACTTTCGGATAATCGATTTGTCCGCAAGAATCTGAGAGATGTTCTGCCTGTCCAGAATAACTTCATGTAGTGGAGCATTTAAGCTACTAAGACTCTGATCTATTTCATTGAATAAACTCATTTGAATCTGATCTTTCTTTTCACTTATGGCTTCATAGATGAATTCTGGTCTCATGGCAAAATTCCCGTAATACTTTCCCTGTATGAGAATAAAATGTTTGGCTCTGGAAAGAACAATACCCATTTTTTTCAGTCCTTCATGAGTGAGTGAGGCAACCTTTCTGGCGCGGATGATTCTTTTAGCAGATGTAAGACCGATACCAGGGATCCGAAGGAGAAGCTCATAACTGACTTTATTCACTTCCATCGGAAAGAGTTCCATATGGGATAAAGCCCATTGCGTTTTGGGGTCAACATTCACATCCAGATTTTCGTTCACGCCTAAAAGCTCACTGGCGGTGAACTTATAGAAACGAAGCAGCCAGTCTGCCTGATAGATGCGATGTTCACGAAGTAGTGGAGGAGCAGTCAGCTGAGGAAGAAGTTTATTGCTGCTGATCGGGATATAAGCAGAATAATAGACACGCTTCAGCTTGTAGCTGTTGTAAAGATCCTGGCTCAGATTCAGAATTTTACCATCGGTTGTTGGAGTTGCACCGATGATGAGCTGAGTAGACTGGCCTGCTGGTGCAAAATCCTGTGCATATCTGGAAATGCGTTTCTCTTCCTTGTTTTCAATGATATTATCCGAAATCTGTTTCATAGGTTTCAGAATCGCAAGACGATTCTTTTCAGGTGTGAGCACCTTATAGTTGATTTCTTCAGGAAGTTCGATGTTTACACTCACTCGATCTGCATAGAGCCCTGCTTCATGAATCAGATGACTGCTTGCACCTGGAATGAGTTTCATGTGGATGTAACCATTAAAGCCCTCTCTCTGCCTCAGTGTCTTAACGACACTGAGCATGAGTTCCATAGTATGGTCAGGACTCACAATGACGCCGGAGCTTAAAAAGAGTCCTTCAATGTAGTTTCGTCTGTAGAAACTCATAGTCAGTGCGATCAGTTCCTCAGGGGCAAAAGCCGCTCTTTCCACGTCGTTACTGACTCTATTCTGGCAATAGGCGCAGTCATAGATACAGAAGTTCGTCAATAGTATTTTAAGAAGGCTGATACATCTTCCGTCTGAAGTGAAGCTGTGGCATATGCCTGCTGTGGCAACACTTCCTACGCCATCCTTGGTGCTGGCTCTAGTACTGCCGCTGGAAGAGCAGGATACGTCATATTTTGCTGAATCGGAGAGAATTCTGATTTTATCGAGAATATCCATGAAAAACACCACCTATTTAAGGATATTATAGCACGTGTGTTCTATTTCAACAAGAATAATTAAACGTATGTTCTAAAATATCACAAAATGAAAGGATGAGCTTTTTTGCTCATCCTTTTAGTATTTTTGTTTTAAAGGAATTCAAAGAGTCTGATGTAGAAGGGCATGACAAATATAAATGCGATGGAAGAAAGTGCTGTCATGAAGGAAGAATAGGAAGGATTTCCACCATACTTTCCTACAGCGATGGAGATGTTGGTCATGACTGGCAGTCCTGCACAGACGATGAATACCTTCGCGAGATCATCAGGCATGTTGAATGCTTTCAGAAGAAGCAGACACACGATGGGTGACAGGACAAATCGCATCAGAAGAATCACCACTGTGGTGACGGGGCTGCCTACTGAACTCATTTTAAGGTCTCCGATGACGCTGCCCATAAAGAGGAGCGACAGAGGAGTCAGAAGGATTCTGAGATAATTGATGCTGTCCATGGCATAAGAAGGTAATGTGACATTGTAATACAGAAGCAGTATACCCACAATGAATCCCACAATCGGTGGATTGAAAATCTTCAATAGATTTTTGCTGCTGAAAGTTTTTCCAGAGCTTCTGACAAGCTGATAGATTCCCAGGGTCCAGAAAGTCAGCGTATTGGCGATGAAATACAGCATCAGGTAAGGAACGGCTCTTTCACCGAAGATGCCTGTGATGAGAGGAAGTCCTACAAATATGGTGTTCGAAAAGGTCGCCATCGCCAGGAATTCACCTTGCTCCATATTATGTAATGAAAGTGCTTTGGAGACTCCGTAAGCGATGATATTGATCAGAATCATGGAAAGTATGCCAATGAGGATACTTTTATAGGAATCTTTGAAGGTGGCGATGGAGAAAGTCGTCAGGTTGATATAGATCATCACTGCAGGTGTACAGAAGTTTACCAGCAGTACAGAAAGAAATTTATCTGTTCTTTTGTCTGTAATTTTACTTTTCTTCAGGATGAAACCGAGAAGTCCCAGGATCATCATTGTAATAATAGTATTTTTCACATTTTCTGTCATTCTTCAAGCTCCTTGCGCGCAATAGTAAGCAGTGTCTCTTTCTCGTTCAAGCGGGGGTCCTTGAGCACTTTTTCAAGAAGGTCATTTAGGATGTTACCCACTGCTCTACCTTCTTTTATGCCCAGGTTCATGATATCCTGGCCGTTCACAGCCAGATCTCTTATATTGAGAGGATCCTTTCGATCAAGGATATCAACCATGCGGTCTCTTAAACCACTGATTTCAAAAAGCTTCGTGTTTCCACTTTCAGGTTTGCTGATGAAATCTGCAGTCTTGAGTTCAAAGAGATCGTTGATATTCTCTTTCCCTAGTTTCTGGATCAGTTTCTTTATTTTCAGCTCATTTTTCATATCGGTACTGACCATATGATTCGAAATAAGAGTCAGGACCTTTTTCGTGGTCTTTCTATCGTATTTCAGGCGATCAAGGATCGTTTCAGCAATTTCAGCGGATCTCGCCTCATGACCGTAAAAGTGCCCTATTCCGTTTCTATCCACCGTGAAGGTTCCAGGCTTCCCGCAGTCGTGAAAGAGCGCTGCGAGCCTTAAATGAAGCTTAGCAGGCACATGGTCCACCACATCAAGTGTATGTCCAAGAACATCCTTGTCGTGGTGCTTATTGAACTGAGAAAATACAGCCATGGTCATGATCTCTGGAATCACATATTTCATGATACCCAGCTGAAAAAGCATGGATATCCCTCTTGAAGGTTTCTCTGAAAGAAGGATTGTATTGAGCTCTTCGCGGATTCTCTCCACACTGATGAACTGAAGACCATCCATGGTTTCCACGATACCGAAAAGGGTTTTCTCCTCAATGTTGAAGTTCAAGGTGGTAGCCAGTCGAATGGCTCTTAAGATTCTTAAAGCATCTTCTTTAAAACGCAGAATCGGGTTTCCTACAGCTCTGATGATTTTCCCTCTGATATCTGCTGTTCCGTCAAAGGGGTCGATGATCCCTTTTTCAGTATTGTAGGCGATGGCATTGATGGTGATGTCTCTTCTTCTCAGATCTTCCACAAGATCGTCGATGAAAATCACATTTGCTGGATATCTGCTGTTGATATATTCTCCTTCGGAACGATAGGTCGTCACATCATAAATTCCGTCGGTGGTCACTACGCCGACGGTGCCATGCTTGATTCCGGTGGGAATGGTTTTCTTGAATATACGGATGACTTCATCCGGGTCTGCTGAAGTTGTGATGTCGTAGTCTTTAGGAGGCAGTCCTATGAGGATATCTCTGATGCATCCGCCGACTACATAAGCTTCATGACCGTTTTTATTGAGTTCTTTTATGATGTATCCGACACCTTTTGGGAGGGTGATATCCATTGCACTCATCCTTTCTAGTCAAATAAGATATTCTAGAAGAAAGATTAGTCATCATTTGACCGTTGATGTATACTTAATTATAACCTATTTTGTCATGAAGGAGAATTTTATGGAGCTTGGAAGCAAAAAAATATGTGATTTAGTGGTTGGTGATCGTGTGGACTGTTTCTTCATTGTGAAGAGAGTAGATCTCAAGACCACCAATTCAAATGATAAGAAATATCTGGATTTTATATTCGGAGATAAGACAGGGGAAATCTCAGGAAAACTCTGGGAAGTTCCTGCAATAATGGAAAATATGTTCAATGAAAGTGATCTGGTCAAAACAAGAGGAACAGTGACCAGCTTCATGAACAGCAATCAGTTCAAGATTGATCGAATCAGACTTGCAACGGATGAAGACGGTGTGAATCCTGAAGATTTTGTGGAGACAGCACCACTTAAAAATACGTTCATGATGGATGAAATCAGTAAATATATCGCAGCAATCAGAGATGAAGACATCCGTAAAGTGGTACAGAGTGCAGTGGATGAAAAAATGGATAAAATCATGTACTATCCTGCCGCAAAAAGAAATCATCATGCAATCCGGTCCGGACTTCTATACCATGTGCTGACCATGCTGAAGCTGGGACAGCAGATCGCCGGAATCTACACTACAGTGAATACAGATCTTCTGTATGCTGGAATCATACTCCATGATCTGGAGAAGATGAATGAAATGGATGCATCGGAGCTTGGAATCGTGAAGGAGTATACCATTGAAGGAAACCTTCTAGGTCATATCTCACTTGGCGTGAAAAATGTGGATAGAATCTGCGACAGACTGGGTACACCGGATGAAAAGAGAATGCTTCTTCAGCATATGATTCTGTCTCATCACTTTGAGCCTGAATATGGAAGTCCAGTGAAGCCCATGTTCCTGGAAGCGGAGCTTCTGCATCACATCGATATGATTGATGCCAGAGTATTCGACTTCAATCTGGCAGTAAGAGATCTTGAACCTGGAACTTTTTCTGAAAGCATTTTTTCGCTGGACAGAAGAAGAGTCTATAATCCGAAGCTGTAGAAAAGAAAAAGCATAATCTAGAGTAATACAGAACTTCAGAACTTCAGAAATTAGATTTTAAGAGTATAAGGGGGAAATTTATCATGAGCGCAGTGGAAAAACTATTAAGATATGTCAAGATGGACACCACATCCGATGAAAACTCTGAAACGGTGCCATCAACCAAAGGACAGATGGTTCTGGCGAAAGAGCTTAAAAAAGACCTGGAAGCATTGGGGCTTGAAACAAAGCTGGATGAAAACGGATACTTGTTCGGGTACCTGAAGAGCAACACCGACAAGAAGCTGAAAAAGCTTGGTCTTCTGGCGCATCTGGATACATCACCAGATATGAGCGGAAAAGACGTGAATCCTAGAATTGTGAAATACGAAGGTGGAGACATCGTTCTGAATGAAGAAAACGGAATCATTCTTAAAGAATCTGAGTTTCCTGCTCTTGAAGGATACATAGGTCAGGAACTGATCGTAACTGATGGAACAACGCTTCTTGGAGCGGATGATAAAGCCGGAGTGGCTGAAATCATGACGGCTCTGGAGTATATTGCGAATCATAAGGAATTTATCCATGGCGACCTCCATGTTGCTTTTACACCGGATGAAGAAATCGGTCGAGGACCACATCATTTTGATGTGGAAGCTTTCGGTGCAGATGTTGCTTATACTATGGATGGAGGACCTCTTGGAGAGCTTGAATATGAGAATTTCAATGCAGCCTCAGCCAAAGTCAAAGTAAGAGGACGAAATGTGCATCCAGGAACAGCAAAAGATAAAATGGTGAATTCCATCTTCATCGCCATGGAATATGCTGATTTCTTCGATAGAGAAGATACACCGGAGCATACAGAGAAATATGAAGGTTTCTACCATCTCAATGAAATCAAGGGAGATGTGGATGGCACAACGCTTGATTACATCATCAGAGATTTCTTTGAAGAATCCTTTGAAGACAGAAAGAATACAATGCTTGAAGCGGCAGACACTCTAAACGAGAAATATGGAGAAGGCACTGTCTCTGTGGAGCTTCATGATCAGTACAAGAACATGAAGACTAAAATCGAGCCACATATGTACCTTGTTGAAAATGCGAAGCTTGCTATGGAAAAGGCGGGTGTCACACCTGATATCAAGCCAATCAGAGGTGGAACAGATGGTGCGCAGCTGTCTTACATGGGTCTTCCATGTCCTAATATTTTCACTGGTGGTGAAAATTTCCACGGAAGATATGAGTTTATCTCTGTAGCTTCCATGGACAAAGCGGTGGAAGTTCTTCTGAACCTCATCGGTATTTTTGCAGAAGAGAAAGCTTAGGATTCCTAAGGACACTTAAACTGAGAATAGTAAAGCATAGTATAGAAAAATGAAACACGAAAGGGAGCTTGTATAAGCTCCCTTTCGGTATGTATAAAATTTATTGCAATAATTCCTAGTTGGTTCTGTAAAAATCCTGATCCAGTTCCTGTACCTCACCTGTAAGCGGGTCCACGACGAAGTAGTTTTTTTCAGTACCGGTGTCAGTGATGTAGTAGTAGATCCGGTTGCTTTTAAGCAGTCCGGAGTCTCGCCCTATGGCGGGGATGGTTCGCATCTTAGTTTCCAGATCCATGAAACTGACCGTATCTTCCCGAGTCGATTCGATCATCTCTTTTCCTTCAGCGTATGTGTATTCAGGAAGGGTAAAGTAGATGACAAAAGGAAGGGCAATGGATATTGTAGCCATGGCAAGGAGCCTCCAGCTTTTCAGACTTACTTTTTCTTCACTCATGAATAATTTTCTGTATAAAATGGGCTGAAGAAGAAGTGGAATGAAAATACCGGATTGGTATATTCCGATGTAGTCTTTTAATGCTATGTAGTTGAAGTATGCTTCCACCAGGGTGATGACGGTTATGCCGGTGAGAAGATACTTTTTCCAGTGTTCTTTAGCCATGATGCAGTCTCCCTCTATGCTTTATTCAGGGTTTCTTCACGGTCTTTGCCGAAGAAGACCATATTGATGACGTTAGCACCTGTGTGCGCTCCAATAGTCATGCCCATGGTTACGGAGGTGATATCAACAGCAAGATTTCTTTCTCTTATGAGTTTCTCAAGAAACTCCACATCTCCAGGACAATTACCATGTGCAATGAGTACTGAAGATGAATTGGCTTCTATTAGACCTTTTTCCAGATAATCTACAAGCGTATGAAGGGATTTCTTTCTGCCTTTTGCTTTTTCGATATTTAGGAGTTTTCCTTCTCTACTCATGTAGAGAATCGGTTTGATGGAAAGCATGGTGCCCATGGCTGCAGAAAAGCTGGAGACTCTACCACCTCTTTTAAGGTGATTGAGATCATCAACGGTAAAGATATGGTTCACGTTGAACTTGCTCTCTTCCAGTTCATTGATGATTTCATCCATGGATTTTTCTTCCTTCTGCAGCTTCGCCGCTTTCAGAACAAGGAGTGAGACGCCGACAGAAGCGCACATGGAATCAACAAGTTCCACTCGCCTGTGAGGATAGTCTTCTTTCAGCATATTCTGGGCAATATTAGCTGCACCGAAAGTTCCGCTCAGAGAAGAGGAGAACCCCACATATAAAACGTCCTGACCATTCTCAAGATAGGGTTTGAAGAATTCATAGAATCTGGTTGGCGTGATCTGGCTGGTTGTTGGAGTGGCACCCTCTTTTAAAGCGGAGTAATAACTGCTTGCATCAATACTTTTCCAGTTGTCTTCAATGTACTCTCTTCCTTTGAAGTTAACCGCCATACCGATAACATCAACGTTGTTTTCATGGAGCTTCTCAAAAGGCATGTCACATCCGGAATCAGTTAAAATTTTAAAATTCATAATTGCGTTATCCCGATTTCATAAGAAACGGGAATCCTCCCTTTCTTTCAGATTTAGTAAATATAATAATTCCATAATATCATTGGGCTTCATATAAAAAAAGATAATTGCCCGACGTTCTAATAAGTATACCATAGGAATATCTCCATATTATTAAAGTTTTCTTGGATTTTCATTCTGTATGTGAAAAATTGTTGTGGTATGATAAAGGGAAAAAAGAGAACGAGTGAGGGAAGAAAATGCAATTTGAAGATGATGAACTGAAGAAATTACTCAAATATATAAGAACGGCTAAGGATCAGTCTACGGAGCTATATGAGGCGATGATCGACATCGAAACCTATGGTGAAGTGGATCATGACGGGATGCCTGTGGTGAACTCTTTGGAGCTGAAAGAGGATATTCTGGATATGGAAAAGCTCATCGAAAAAATCGAGAAGCATCTAATCAGGAACAGATAACATAAGAGGGCATTATAAGAGAAAAGATCTATGGCAGAAGAGTTAAACTCTTCTGTTATAGATCTTTTTAACATGCTCTCTTTTGTTGTACATGATGAAGACAACTGCAAGAAGATTTATGGCCATGAACATCATGATGATATGTCTTTCATGATAGATCTCACCAAGAACTCCTGCCAGAAGCTGTCCCAGGATGTTACCTGCGGAGACGATCATCTGGAAGGTTCCGTTGAATCGTCCTCTTTTCAGATCCGGAACATAGGACTGGGTAGCGGAGATCCGGATATTGAAGGAGGTGACGCCCATGATTCCGATGACAAAGAAGCTCAGCATCATAAGTGGTACCGGGAAGTATAGATTGAAGGCTTCAAGAAGGGCGATGGTCGTATAGACCACGAGGGCGATGATGAATTTCTTGTTTACGGGATACTTGTATTTGTAATGGATGAATCCTCCGGTCAGTCGTCCTAAAACACCGAAACTGCTGATGATAGTGTATAAGGTCACCACGTTGATCGGGATATTAGCGAAGAGTTCAGGATTGTTTTTGAAGAAGGGAAGATGGAGGATATGTATCCCTCCGCCAGCGAACATGGTTATAAAGAAGTAAGCGGTGATGACAAGAAGTCCTTTCTCCTGCTTCATATAAGCGATACCTTCTTTAAAGTCCGCTTTATAGGAGATCATATTGAAGCCTTTGCTCTCACTCTGATTTTCTTCCATATGGGTTTCTTCATATCCGATTCTTGTCTCGAAGACGGCTGCGATGAAAAATGTCACTGCGTTGAATGCAAACAGCGGTGCAGCAGACCCTGTGGAGATATAGATGAAGGATGCCACTGGCACCATGAAAGCTGCCAGAGGATAAAGCATGCTTGAAATGGAGTAAGCTTTCGAGAAGTTACCTTTCGATACGAGATTCGGGTAGAAACTTTCGTAGGCTACACTGTAGATTCCATCAATAGTTCCGATCAGAAGTACGATTACCAGAAATACCGGGTAATTGAACCACTCAGCCCTCAGAAGGAGAAACATCACAAAGAAGACTCCTGATGAGAAGAAATCCAGCGTATAGATGACTTTCTTCCTTGAAAATCGGTCAAGATAAGGGCCAGCGAATAGGGGAGCTATAATCTTAGGCAGATTGTAGATCACCATAAAGAGTGAAAAGAGTAGCGTTGACTGTGTATAATCAAGTACCAGAAGTCCGATGGCAAATCCAGCTACAGAATTACCGAGCATGGAGATGACGGACCCGATGGTGATAATTTTAAAATCATTTGTCCAAAGTTTATTCAATGCATTTAACCGTTCCTTTTACTTATTCTGTCTTATATATAAGTTTCTGATTCATATACAAGAAATATTGTAGCA
>CAZXUT010000063.1:0-19636 GCA_964643785.1 uncultured Proteiniclasticum sp. | reverse complement strand
TTTTCAGGTAAAAAACAGGTTAATGCTGCATGAATAAGGATCACATGACAAAGCTGTATTTTAGAAATTCGCCACGAGTGGAGAAAGAAATGGTAGGATACGGATTTGATCAAGACGGGGATTTTACAAGCGTTAAAAGTTTTACGGTTGTAAATAATGGAGCTCAGAGATAACTTGATGATCATGTCCTCAAAATCGACATCTTGATATTGGATACTTATCTGGAAATTATAAACTATATGATTATAACCTATATTCTGCTAATATTATGAAGC
Organism: uncultured Proteiniclasticum sp.; assembly: GCA_964643785.1. Taxonomy (GTDB): domain Bacteria; phylum Bacillota; class Clostridia; order Clostridiales; family Clostridiaceae; genus Proteiniclasticum. The sequence continues at coordinate 19,361 of CAZXUT010000063.1, read as the reverse complement.
ACACAAGAGTTTCAGAGCGATTATTGAATAAGTAGTAACCAGGAATTAAAGAGCCTTAGAAGGTCAATTTAGAGCCATTATTAAATATGAAATTTTCAGTGATTCGATAGTATCAGTTTCAATTTATCGATAATATTTTTCATATCTAACAATTCTAATTTAAGTTGTCTAATCTCTCTGTCTTTTTGGATTATCAAATTGTCTATTCCATCGTATTCAAGTGCTTCGATGCTTGAGAGTGAGTAACCACCGTTGAATAATTTTTTAATGTGTCCTTCTCTCTCATAACGATCTATTGTTGTTCCTGCTACTCCCCAACGTTCTGCAAGTTCCTTCCTGGTGAGGATTGTTTTCATTTTATGAATCTCCTTTATTCAATTTGAATTTATTGTTACTTTAATATTTAAATAATATGCTATAATTATATTTGGTACACCCACTATCACCCCATGGCTTAGGCTGTGGGGTTTTTTATGCAAAAAAATAAGCCGGGAACCCCGGCTTATTAGGTTTCTTTATAAACTTTCCTCGTTGTCACTTTCATCCTTTAATGCTTCTACAACATTAATAATTGGTAGAGTTATTGGTGGGATTCCCGCATGCAATGTTATTGTAGAAATAAATGATCTAAGATAAGGAAACAGTATCGAAATAGTTGACTGCTTAGCAAAGTAGTTAATCTGCTCCTTAGTCAAGGTTTCCATCTGAGTAAGTGTGAAATCACCCATGATGCAAACATGGATTTTCAAGTGATCGTCCGAGCTATTGATATCTACCATCAAACTTGAATTAATTATTCCGTCATCATCCATGTGTACTTTAGAATTGAGATTTGTTGATAGATTTGTTGATTGATTATCTGACTTGTTATACGTAATTATACTTTCTGTTACTCTATAACCTTCGAAGGTTAAAACGCTTTGTGTTGGTTGCATTTACGCTGCTTTCCTCTCTAAACCATTATTTGATGTTAATTGCCACTCGTTCTTAAATTGAAAATCTATTTGATTTGGAATAATCACTTCCATATCGGTTTTAGAAATGTCAATATTATTATCATATAACCTAGTACTTGGAGCCCCCATTGACTCCATAAACTCATTGAACTGTACATCGTTAAGATTATCAATTTGATTAAAATATTCAAATATATTCATTTATACCACCCCTTCTAACATCATGATAGATTTATCCTTAACGCAAAGCTCTATCCCATTAGCTATTCCTAGAAATATTGTCTTGTCGCCATCAACGTGTGTATTACTAATAGTAATTGCTCTGATTAGTTTATAGTCTACAACTTCGCACATATTATCAATAATGTTACCTTCTATTTCTTTCATTGCATTAGCATCTAAATAATAACCATCTTTAGTTCTTTTAACGAAATAGGATTTAACCTTAGAGCTGATTAGCTTACGCTCAGGACAATTAGGATTTGTAATATCTAATACTTTTTCATGATCACATTCGATTTGAGCTTTTATTACAGCTGGAGATTTACAATCCCTTCTACTCAAGGCCCATTCTCTGGCGAGGTCATAATTATCTTCGAAAAAATATACACCTTTCCCCAAATAACCTTTTCTTGCTTCATTCAAGCCTTGGCTGAAAATTCTTCTGACTAGATGGTCGTGTGTTCCATGATAACCAATAAACTTCACTATTTGACTCATCAATACAATTTCCTTAATCTTACTATAATAACTTATTTCGTCGTATTATTCAAGTGCTAATATTAATCTCAGCTAGTTAATTATGTTTTGACTTATATTAGTATTATCATATAAATTCTCTCTTAAATCAATCTCTTATGAAATGTCAATAGTAATCTATTTGGATGTTGTCACCTAAATCATCTAGATTACACTATATGTGGTGACTTTTACTTCTATAACTACAATATGTAGTGGTAAATTAATTACTCGTAGTATTTATTAATTTTCAATGAATGGATTACCAACATAGGGGTAAAAAAGCACCTCTTTCGAGATGCTTTGAAACAATTCAGAAAACTTTTGTTCACCTTTTTGTTCACTTTAGAGATTTTAAATCCCTGTAATCAATTGAGTTTCAAAGGTTTTCAACATATTAATGGTACCCTCAGCGGGAATCGAACCCGCAACTAGCCCTTAGGAGGGGCTTATTATATCCATTTAACTATGAAGGCTTGAACATTAGTTATTGTAATATATTAAGGGTTGTAAGTCAATGAAGGGGAGTAAATGTGGTTTTGAGAAAACAAGCGAGAAAACAAGCTGCCAGAAAACAAGCTGTTAATTATAAAAGTAACTTCCGGTTGGGTAGGAAAATAAGCAGAGAGTAGCAATTATCCAATTACTACTCTCTACTTTCTTGAACTATTCTGCATACTCCAGTGCGACAATGACCTTTCTCATTTCATCTGTGATAGGAAAGATGGGAGAATTGTCATCACAGGTATTCTGATTCTCCACAATGAGCACTGCTGCATCTTCACTTAGAGTATGGGTATGCCATACTCCTTTCTTCACATTGTAGCCCTTCTGCATTTCCATGGGCACCTTTATGATCTCTCCAGGAAGCTCATCGGTTCCAGCAGAATAGAGATTGCAGCTGCCGCTGACTAGTACAAAGACCTCATCTGTAAGCAGATGTTTCTGCATATTCACGATTTTCTCCGGAATCAGGTCATCGCAGAACTTAAGCACTGCTACTCTCCAGGTTTCAAAATCGATGATGGGTTTATAGCATGATTCGGGAAAACTGACTTTTTCGATATGATCACTCATCTTATTCTCCTTTTCTTATGAAAGTTCCACAACGAGGGTGTGGGTTTCGGCCTTGTCCAGTGCCAGGATATCTTCCTTTAGGATCTTCGGATCTTCTGCATTGAAGGTATAAGGCTTCTCATTGATCAGTATTTTACTGACATTGTAGCTTGCTGGCTCAAGAAGCTTTTCATTCACATAGATGACTTTCAGGTTCCGATCCTGGAAGGGAAGGGAAAGCTGAACTTTATGATCCTTATCAAACTGTTCACCAAGGAGCTGAGGCGTGAAGGACAGATCACCCATCTTTCCACTGACACCAAACATCTGGGAGATCACGGTGAGGAGCATCCAGCTGGCAGAGCCAGTGAGGTAATGGTATAGGCCTCTTCCTTTCGCATCGATATATTCAGGAATTCCAGGATAGATCCTGCTTTTTTCAAAATCGTTGCAGTGGTTGTATAGTGAAGAAATGACCTTATAGGCTTCTTCTGACTTTCCTCTCTTATAAAGAGCATAGCCATACATGACGGCCATATGGGAGAATACTGCTCCGTTTTCCTTATGTCCATAGGCAAAGCCGAACATTCTGCCTAAATCCATCTTCACCTCATGGAAGTTGGTGTTCAGTCTGTATCCGCCAACAGAAGGATTATAGAGATATTTGTCTGCTGCATCGATGATGTGATTCAGCTGATCTTCGTCTGCCGTATTGGACATGACGGTGAATACCTGACTTGTGAGCATCATGCGGGTTCCAAGATCAGTATCGCCTTCCACTTTTTGTCCGCTGTTGTCATAGTAACCGTTGTACCATGAGGAGCCTGTCTCAGTTTCAATCCATTCATTCTTTCGGATGTTTTCCTTCAGAGAGGTCGCCATGGAATAGAGGCTCTCGGAGATGGTTTCTAGAGACACGTTCACCTTTTCTCCAGTGAAATCCTTCATGCAGTAGCTTTTCAGAAGCTGCTGTTTCTTTGATGGATCAAGCTCTGCTTCACTATCATGAAGAAGCATCATAAGGTTCTCATGAAGGGGGACTTCATGAATACCCTTGTTCTTGAGTTCATCAAGAAGTGCTGCAAGCTCTTCCATGTTGTAGGCATACATTGACGTGAAAGCAACGCTTTCACCATGTTCTCTTGCCATATCCAGAGCATCATTCCAGTCTGCACCACGAAGGCGCATATGACCATGTTCACCTACATCATAGAATGCAGTGAAATGCTCGATGAGGATATGTTCAAGGACGGAGCCTTTATATGCATTTCCGCTCTTGTCCATGTGACGGTTCGCGTTTTTCGGATTCCAGCTGAGGTCTTTCTCTTCGCCACGACAGATCTGCATATCATGGAAATAAGAGGTTTCATCCATGAGAATATCAAGGTCTCCTGTCTGCTGGATATATAGGTTGGTTGTGAGGAACGGCCACATACCGTGATCCATCCAGACTCTTGTGATATTGTTGCGGTCCGCGATGAATTCTCCTGGTCCGAATCCGATGATGGTGGCATTGGTTCCGTCCATTCTCACGCCACCGTAGTTTTCCACAAGCATCTTTCGTACACCCTTGGGGTCCATGATAAGAAGTGCCAGGCAGTCCTGCCATAGATCACGCCATCCTCTTCCACCTTTTCCATAGTCATGGTGTGGAAGAAAAGAGCAGCCATAGATTCTTCGAAGAAACGGCTGAAAGCTGACCCATTTCATCCAATGGTTGAAGCTGTCCTCACCGGTTTCATAGGTGACGTTCACTTTCTCTTTCCAGTAGTTTTTTGTCTCTTCAAGAGAACTGTCAAAATCAGCCTCATTCATGAACTTCATCGCTGTTTTTTCCAGTTCATCCTTGTTTTCTCCGTATCCGAGCACAAAGGAGTAGAAGATGTGCTCTCCAGGAGTAAGGGTAATTTCATTAAAGGCGATACCACCCAAAGCCTCATAGCCTTCAAAGGATTCATGAGAACCTTTGAAATTAAGAGTCTGATCGGTGAGAAATCTTGGGTTTTCAAGACTTCCGCCTTCCCCAATGAATTCTTCCACCGTGGGAACGAATCCCATGGGCTGTTCAATATCACTGCCACCGAATACGCCATAGACCAGCTCATTTTGCCGATGACCTCTTTCGTCGAAGGTCATAGTCGGTTTCACGGTGACTCCGTGTTTCGTGGTTTCAATCCGGTTGAGTAGAGCCGTGACATGTCTGTGATCTCGTATGTTATCAGCGGAACGTCCATAGACGGGAATTGCCGACATCACCTTGAGGGTCATAGGCTGATCTGAATGATTGGTCAGAGTGATCCCAGTGATTTCCACTTTATCATCTGTGGAAGGAACAAAGCTTGTGATTTCTGACGTCAGGCCGAATTCAGATACTCTTGTCATCTTATGATGCATGAAGCCCGCTTCAAGGGTTGTCTTCTCCTTGTCCTTGGTGAAGAGCTCAGCTTGAGCCTTTGCAGATTTTCCTGTGGCTGACCACCAGAAGGACTTGTTGACTCTGCACCAGATATTTCTGGAGGATTTGTCATTATGAAGATTTTCACTGCTCACAGGAGGCATAAGGAATGCGTTCTGTGATATTTTCGAATCTCCGGAGAGATTAGGTGTGATTGAACTCATGACACCCGCTTCATTTGCCAGGGGGAAATAAAGATAGCTTGTCAGTTCCGGATGGTCCAAAGTGAATGTCTCATCAGTCTGATTTTTGTACTTGAACATAGATCACAGCTCCTTTAGCATTTTATAAACTTTAAATTTGTCTCAAGTATAGCAAAGAGGTCGGGTCAAAAAAATTTATTTATTTTGCCAGATAGGTAAATATTTTTACCTGTTTCTCCGAAAAACTTGCCGAGGTAATCCTTTTCAGTAAACTTATATTGTAATGTAATGGTATACTTTTTTTTGACAGGTAAAAATAATTACCTAAACTGAAAGATCAGTTTAGTGGAGGAATATATGGATAGATTTACTACTTTCTACAGAGGACTGAAAATTAAAACGAGAATCATACTCATCTATATTTCTGTGCTGATTTTCTCTATTCTGCTTTCCTTCAGTATCATTTCTTACATCAATAGAGAGTATACAAAGCAGGAAGTCGGAGAAGTCGGTATTCAGACTGTAAATGCGCTGAAAGGAAATCTGGATATCATTTTTGAAAATGTGACCCAGTTTTCTGATCTGATTTATTTTGATGAGGATATTCAGTCTTCACTGAAAAATATCAATTCTATGTATATGGATCCCTTCATACATAATAACATATCTAAAAGCTTAGTTAATATGATTTTGTCAGGAGATTATTTATCTGGTGTATATATTTTCGACAAATATCAAAATCCGTACAGTTCCTACAAAATGGCACCAGCTGCCATTCATGTCGATGAGATCGAAGAAACCACCTGGTACAAGGATCTGCAAGACGCCAATGGGAATGGATTCTTTATCCATCGAAGTGAAGAGATCGTTGAATATAGATACAATAGAAATTATATATCCTATGTTCGCCAGATCGGTGACATGAATACTTATGAACCACTGGCTACACTTCTGGTGACCATTGACGCGAAAATCATTGAGGATCATTTTAAAGAAGTCAGTGCATCCTTTGACAACAATTTTTTTATTGTTGATGAAAACAATAATTATGTTATTCCTCCAAAAGAGCACCATGAGGAATTCAGCAACTACCTGAATGAAAAACCGATAACTTCAGGAGGATATGATTCGGTCTTCCTTGATAACAATAATGTGATCATGGTCAGCCAGGATATGGGCATCAGCGGGTGGAAGCTCATAGGCGCATTTAAGATCGATAACATGAGCGTCATGGCACCTTATTACACCACTGCCATAGGACTGATTATTGCAATGAACATTCTTTTCATTTTCATCAGTTCCGTATTTCTTACGAGGCTCATTTTCAAGCCGCTTGCTAAGGTGGAAAAACATATGGAAATGGTGGAACGGGGACATTTCATTGAGATGCCTGTGGATGGACATCAGAATGAGATCAATAATCTCAAGGGTGTATTCAACCATATGACCCTCTCCATAAAGAATCTTATTCAGAGAGTCAAGGATGAGGAGCAGATTATCGCCAAAGGAAAACTTGATATCATCAATGCACAGATTAATCCGCATTTTCTATACAATACCTTGGATGCTGTTTCTGCTCTGGCACTCATGGAAGACCATGAAAGCTGCTTTAAAATGACCCAGGCTTTGGGCAGTTTTTATCGGAACAGCTTAAACAGCGGAATGGATTTCATTTCCATCAGGGATGAGCTGGAAAGCATAGAAAGCTATATCACTATTTTAAATATCAGATACGACAACAAGATCAAAGTGGAATATGAGGTGGAAGAAGACCTTCTTGACGATAAAATACTGAAGCTTCTTCTCCAGCCACCGGTGGAGAATGCGGTTCATCATGGAATCAAAGGGAAGGAAGGCGAAGGACATATCCATATCAGAGTGTACAAAGAAGATGAGGAGATCATTTTTACAGTTTCTGATGACGGTAAAGGGATGTCGGAAAAGAGAATAGAAGAAGTTATGTCCGGCGAACATATCACAAATAGGTCAGGATTCGGGATTCACAGTCAGATTCAGAGAATCAGGCTCTTATATGGAATAGAGAATCCGATCATAATCAGAAGTGAAGTAGGTGCGGGCACTGAAATAAAAATCAGAGTGAAACGGTTGAAAGGAGATGAGTAGATGAAAATCAGAGTTTTAATAGTGGATGATGAAAAGCTTCAGAGAGTCCTGATCAGAAAGGGATTTGACTGGGAAGAAAACGGGTTTGTCGTTGTAGGCGAAGCAGGCTCAGGAGAAGAGGCACTTAAGATGGTGGATCAGGAAAAACCGGATCTTGTGCTGACGGATATCAGCATGGACCATATGAACGGACTGGAGTTATCAGAAAGGATTCTGAAGAAGTCTCCATCAACTTATATTGTTATCATCACAGGATACAGAGAGTTTGAGTATGCGAGAAAAGCAGTGAAAATCGGCGTGGAAGACTTTCTACTTAAGCCTGTATCCATATCAGACCTCTCAGTTGTCGCCATGAAGATCAAAGAAAAGATCATCAAGGAAAAAGAGGAAAGAGAGAAGGCGCTTTTGTTGCAGGAAAATGCTCTTGCAGATCAGGACATTGTCATGGAACGCTTTTTCCAGAAACTGGTTGAAGGTGAAGTGCCGGAAGAAGAGGCACAAGCAAAGCTTCAAATGCTTGGTTTTGAAAAACTACCACAAAGATATGTGATCTATAACATCAGACTGAAAGAAAAAGCTGAAATCAGTACCGGAGAAAAAGTGAAAGAAGTGATGAGAATTGTTGAGGAAGAAGCTCACGGGGAACACATCACTTTTACGCATTATCAGCAGCGCATCATCGTGATCCATTCCATAGACGGTGAAATGAAGCCTATTGATACTGCAGAAAGGATCCATACTCAGATCAGAGCTGAAATAGAGGTGGCATCTACCATCGGTATCAGCGGGATACATCATAAGGAAAAAGATATTCCATTGTCATTCAAAGAATCAGAAATGGCTTTAAGTGCATCGGTCCTTTTAGGCAGAAATCGCTGCATCACCTATGAAGAGTATGAGAGCATCATCAACAAGAATCAGAATAAGAAGGATATCGATTGGGATGACTTCATCTTTTCGATTGATAATGCACTGACAGACAAGGTATCTTCCTATGTCAATGACTATGTCATGCACATAAGAGGATCGAAGATCACCGATATTGAGTATTATCGTCTCATGACCATGGATATGCTATCAAAGGGAGCGACCACGCTGAATAAATATGGTGGCGGACTGAGTCAGATTGCAGGGGATGACGAGCTGTACAGTGAAATCAGGTCTATAGCCACAGTGGATGAAATGGAATCATTTCTCAAAGAAAGTCTCGAAAAAATAATGGATTTACACAAGAAGAAAAAGAGCAGAAGAGGAAGAAAGGTTGTGGAAGATGCCTTGCAATATGTTGATGAAGAGATTTTCTCTTCGGACTTGAGTTTAAAGACCGTTGCAGCAAAAATCTACTCCAATGAAAGTTATCTCAGTCGAGTCTTCAAAAAGGAAATGGGTGACAGTCTCATTGAATATATACTGAAGAAGAGAATTGAGGAAAGTATTCGTCTTCTGAACACCACAGACATGAAAGTCTATGAGATCGCAGAGAAAATCGGATTTCGGGATGCGCATTATTTCAGCATCTGCTTTAAAAAGATCACTGGGGTCACGGTAAAAGAATTCAAGAAACTGAAAACAGGTTTCTGATGATTTTTACATGTAAAGGTTTAGATGAGGTAAAATTATTAACCTTTTAGGACAAAATATTAAATTTTCCTTCCACGGGCCATGAAGTATACTGAAGATAACGTTAAGGCATGCATGTAAATAAGATTGGTACCGATTACAACGATAAGAGTAATAATTGGGAGGAAACAATTAATGAAAAAGAAGCTCATAAGTAAAATAGCAACATCCCTATTAGCAGCAACCATGGTGATCGGTTTAGCCGGATGTGCCAAAGCGGACACTGCAGAAGCAGAAACTCCTGGTGCTGGCGCTGGTGAAGAAGTAACACTTAATGTATGGCATCAATGGTCCAATGATACAAATGAACTGAAGAAACTGTACGATAAGGCAGTTGCAGATTATATCAGTGACAATCCTAATGTGAAAATTGAAACCCAGACATTGGATACAGAAGCTTACAAAACTAAAATATCAGCTGAATTTGCAGGAGATGCAAAAGGAATTGATGTATTTTATTACTGGGGTGCAGGAACAGCAAGAAAGCTTGTGAATGCAGATAAGCTTCTTCCTATTGATGAGTACCTTGAAGATGATGTGAAGTCCAGAATACTGGAAGGATCAACAACAGCATTTGAATATGACGGCAAGCTCTATTCAGTTCCATCCTTCTCCTGGTTCATGACACTTTATGCAAACAAGGATTTATTTGAACAGGCTGGAGCAGAGCTTCCAACCACTTATGAAGAACTTGTAGACGCAGTGGAAAAACTTTCCAAGCTCGATGGCGTAACACCAATCGCAGCTGGAGCAAAAGACGGCTGGAATGCAGCATTCATTTATCAGGCATTTGCACTTAGAGAAGTCGGTGCTTCCAACGTCAATGATATGCTTACAGGAAAAGTTGAATTTGGTGACGAAGGTTACACTGAAGCGGCAAATAAAGTTGTAGAACTTTATAACATGGGCGCATTCGGAAAGAACCCACTGGAATCCGGTAATGATGATGCAAATGCGGCTTTCGGAAACGAAAGAGCAGCTATGCGTATCATGGGAAGCTGGCTTGCAAATGGTTTATACACAGACGAAACTGCAACCATCGATCCAAGCAATGTAGTGGCACTTAACATGCCAGTTGTTGAAGGCAAGGGAGATGTTTCAGATTATGCAGGCGGATTCGTTGAATCCTTCTGGGTAAACAAGAACACAGCAAACAAAGAAGAAGCGGCGAAATTTGCCATCTACATCAATGAAAAAATGGGTGTAGCTGCATATGAGACAGGAACCGGATTCAGTGGCTGGACATCAGAAGCTGATGACAGCAATCTTAATCCTCTGTTCATCCAGATCAAGGACATTCTTGCTGAAAGCAAGGAAGGTGTTCTAGCTTGGGATACATCACTGGATTCTGAACCTGCAACCATTCACAATGAAATGGTTCAGACACTGTTTGCACCTAATGCTGATGTAACAGCATTTATCGATGCACATAAATCAGCTATAAACAAATAAGATTTATCTGCGGGTTGCTGAATAATATGAATTATGGGTATCACTTGCATGATCAAGTGGTACCCGTTTTTTATATCGTAATAGGAGGATTTTATGGATAAGATGTTAGGAAAAAAAAGCCACATAGCAGTCTTTGTACTGCCAGCGCTGATTATATTTGTGGTGTTCAGCATAATACCGCTGATCACATCAGGTATATACAGCCTATTTCAATATGACGGTATAGGAACTATGGAGTTCATCGGACTGCAGAATTATATCAGAATGTTCACCGAAGACAGCTACTTTCCAAAATCGGTATTGAACTCTCTCATACTGGTCAGCGCATCTTTATTCATTCAGCTGCCTATATCTTTGGGACTGGCGATGCTGCTTGCAAAGGGCGTAAAGGGAGAAAAATATTTCAGAACCATCTACTTTCTGCCAGTGGTGATTTCCAGTATGGTCATAGGACAGTTATGGATCAAGATTTTTCACAGTGAATATGGGCTGCTCAATACGCTCATTTCAACGGTTACAGGCCAGGTGTTCGATTTTTCTTGGTTATCGAACCCGGATACCGCATTCATGGCGACGGTGGTTCCGGCTGTATGGCAGTATATCGGTTATCATATGCTGATCTTCTATGCAGGCATCAAGTCCATCTCACCGGATTACTATGAAGCGGCGATGATTGATGGAGCAAGTAAGTGGCAGACAAATATCAAAATAACCATACCGCTTCTGGCGCCGGTCATCAAAACCTGTTCTATTTTTGCCATAACCGGATCCCTCAGGGCTTTTGACCTGATCTATGTCATGACAGGAGGAGGTCCCAATCATGCAAGTGATGTACCTGCAACGCTCATGTACAACAATCTGTTCAGACGAGGGCTTTATGGATATGGAAGTGCACAGGCTTTCTTTATTGTAATTGAATGCCTCATATTCTCATATATTGTCACGAAACTGTTCAAAAAAGCAGAGCAGAACGCATCAGTGTACTAGGAGGAGTTAAAAAGTGAATAAACAAAAGACAGCAAAAAATCTGAAACTGATCTTACTCATCCTGATTGCCATCACTCAGCTTTTTCCGCTCTACTGGCTGGTGACATTTTCACTGAAGGGCAACGCTGAGATCTTCGGTGACAACATCATCGGACTACCTCAGGCATGGAGATGGGAGAACTACTACAAGGCATTTACCCAGACCAATATCATCAGATACTTTTTGAATTCCGTTTTCTATTCTGCTACAACAGTGGTTGTATCAGGAATGCTCTCTGCAATGGCAGCTTATGCCATCGCCAGAATGAAGTGGAGATGGAGCGGACTGGTTTTTGGTATTTTCGCCATAGGAATTATGATTCCTGCCCAGGCTGCGCTTCTTCCACTGTTTCAGCTCCTGGATCGAACGGGCCTCAAGGGTGGTTATCTTGCGCTTCTCATTCCCTATATCGCAGGAGCCATCCCCATGAGCATACTTATCCTCACGGGATTTTATAAGGGTATCCCAAAGGAGATTGAAGAGGCTGCCTATATGGATGGTTGTGGTATATTCAGATCCTTTTTCCTCATCATCCTTCCGATCATAAAGCCTGCCATCGCAACTGCTTCGGTATTCACTTTCTTAGGTACATGGAATGAGCTTATGCTGGCCAATACCTTTGTGGACAGTGACAAGTTCAGAACACTACCGGTGGGGATCATGTCCTTTGCTGGACAGTATTCGACGGACTGGGGCCTTATCGGAGCAGGAATGGTCATAGCCACAATCCCTACAATCATTATCTATTTCCTGCTTAGCAATCAAGTACAGGACAGCTTAGTCGCTGGTGCAGTCAAAGGGTAGAGGAGGAGAACAATGGCACTTGAAAATGGACGGTTTATCATTGAAAATTATCATCGGGATTCGGTGTTTTCCAGTTTTCTCCCAGGCATAAGTGGGATAAAGGGTATTCCGATCTGGTGTTACTATGTCAATCGAGGGCAGGCGGTGGTCAGCTTCGGTACAGAGAATAAAGATCATTCCATCATGGAGTTTTTCCCTGCCCATCAGTCTTATCAGAATGTAAAGACCATGGGGTTCAGAAGTTTCATTAAAGTTGACGGGAAGTACTATGAACCCTTTGCAGAAGATCTCCACAAGACAAGAATGGTTGTGGGGATGAATGATCTGGAGATCGAGGAAATCAATGAAAGTTTAAGAATCAGGACAAATATCAGGTATTATACTTTGCCGGAAGAGAAGCTAGGTGGACTGGTCAGAGAGATCACCATCAGTAATCTGGCGTCTCATGATAGAAAAATTGAGCTCCTGGACGGAATGCCTGCGGTGATTCCTTATGGAATCAATCAGAAAGATCTCAAAGAGACGGGACAGACCATGAAAGCGTGGATGCAGGTGGAGGATGTGGAGAAGAAGCTTCCCTATTATAGAGTAAGGATCAGCACCGTTGATTCAGCAGAGGTTTCCCTGGTTAATAGAGGGAATTACTACTTTTCACTGGGACCAGATGGAGAACTTCTTCCAATGATCGTTGATCCGGCCGTCGTTTTTTCCTATGATACTTCCTACCAGAAACCTCTGGGATTTCTCAGTGGATCCCTTGAAGAAATGCTTACACAGAAGCAGATTGCTCAAAATAATGTCCCTTCAGGTTTTTCTGCGTTTCATGGAGTGCTTCAGGGGAAGTCATCCATGAAGATCACTTCAGTTTCTGGTATGGCGGAAAGTAAAGAGCTGCTATGCGAGTTTGCTGAAAAAGCGAAGAGTCAGGGGTACTTCAGCAAGAAATTTGAGGACAATCAGGGTCTTACGAGAAATCTGACGGAGGTCATTGCATCTCGTACTGGAAACAAGCTCTTTGACGAATATGCCAGACAGACCTACCTTGACAATCTTGTTAGAGGAGGACATCCGGTTAAAACAGGAAACAAGGTCATCCATGTCTTTTCGAGGAAACATGGGGATATTGAAAGAGACTACAATTACTTTACCCTTTCACCGGAGTATTATTCCCAAGGAAACGGTAGTTTCAGAGATGTGAATCAGAATAGAAGAAGCGATGTCAGGTTCCATCCCTTCGTGAAGGAAACCAACATAAAATCATTCTACAATCTGGTCCAGATCGATGGATATAATCCTCTGGCAGTAAAGGCCAATTCCTACAAGCTGAGCCTGGATGAGAGAATCCGTGATTTTGTATCCGGCGAACATGTCAAAAAGATGGATACATTTTTCGAGAAGGAATTTTCTCCAGGATCTCTATTAAGGTTCATGGAAAATGAGAATATCGAGCTGAATGTAAATCAGGATATATTTATTGAAGAGGTCTTCAGTAAAGCATCAGAGATCCAGAATGCGGATTTCGGAGAAGGCTTCTGGACAGATCATTTCGTCTATAATATGGACCAGATTGAAGCCTATCTTTCCATCTATCCGGAAATGGCAGAATCACTTCTGTTTGATGACCTCACCTATACCTATTACGCCTCTTCGGCCAAGGTCAGGCCAAGGCACATGCGTTATGTGGAAACAGAAAATGGAATCAGGCAGTATAAGTCCGTGGATGAAAGCCATGATCAGGTTCTGAAGAATCAAAAATTAAGGACAGAGTCCGGATCAGGAGAGGTATATACATCCTCGCTGATGGCAAAGCTAATGGTTCTTCTGGCGAATAAGTTCACATCCATGGACATGGATGGCAGAGGCATTGAGATGGAAGCGGGCAAGCCAGGATGGTATGATGCACTGAACGGTCTTCCTGGCATTTTCGGCTCCTCTGTGGCGGAATCCTGTGAACTCCTTAGAATGATGAGGTTCCTCACAGAAGTCATGAAAACCTACGACAGGAAAATCAGGATTCCCGAGGAACTGCATGAACTGATTACAGGTGTCAATAAGGTGATGCAGTACTATGCTTCCAAAGAGATGACGAAATTTACTGTATGGGATCAGCTTAACAATCTGAAGGAAGAATATCGTGAAAAGGTCAGCGCCGGTATTGGCGGAAAAGAAGATCTTATTCATACCGGGAAGTTCTATGTAGAACTGGAACGCTGGATGAATTATCTTTCAGAGGGGATTGATGATGCCGTAAAGGAAAATGACGGCATCTGTCCGACCTATTACTACAGAGAAGTCACTGAATTCGAAAAGAAAGAGAATCATATCATTCCAATTGCTTTTGAGCGGAAGACCATGCCCTTGTTTCTTGAAGGTCCTGTGAAGTATCTTAAACTCATCGAGGGTATAAAAGCGAAAAGAGAAGCGGCAAAGAAGGTCAGGAATAGTGCGCTCTATGATGAAAAGCTCAAGATGTACAAAGTTAATGCTTCTCTTTCGGACGTCACTTTTGAAATAGGGCGGGCCAAGGCGTTTACGCCTGGCTGGCTGGAGAATGAATCCATCTGGCTTCATATGGAATATAAGTACCTTCTGGAACTACTGAAGAATGATCTTCATGAAGAATTCCATGAGGATCTTAAGACCATGTGCATTCCTTTTCTTGATTTTAAGGTGTATGGTAGAAGTCTACTGGAAAACTCCTCTTTCATCGCCAGCAGTGCAAATCCAGATGAGAAGATTCATGGGAAAGGATTTGTGGCAAGACTGAGCGGCTCCACGGCAGAATTCCTTGAAATATGGCAGCATATGATGTTTGGAAAAAACTGCTTTGAAAACAGAAACGGGGAGCTTCACCTTACATTCAGTCCTTCCATACCAGAATATCTGATTCCGGAAAACCTCATCATCGAAACCACTTTCCTTGGTACAGTGGAAACAAGGTATCATCTGAAAAAGAAGGAAGCCCTGATCCCTGGAAAGTATGAGACTTCAAAAATTGTCGTGACAGATGCTGACGGAGTGGAGAAATCCTATACAGGCACTGTAGATGGTGAAGAGGCGAAGAAGATCAGAGAAGGATCAGTCAGGAAAATCGATGTCTATATAATGTAGTTATAAACTTTGTAAAACCTTATGAGAAATGGAGAGGAACCTATGATGGAATTTTTACATCCTGAAAGTAAATTTATGGAAATGCTGAATAAGATAACGGATATGATGATCTTGAATGTGATTTTCATCATTACAAGCATCCCGATGATTACACTAGGAGCTTCCATGACTGCGCTCTATGCTGTGACTTTAAAACTTGCTGAAGGTGAGGATGTCTATATCGTCAGAGACTATTTTGACTCTTTCAGGAAGAATTTCAGAAAGGCCACTTTTCTCTGGATAATTCTATTAATTACAGGGCTGATTATTGCAGCAGAAACAGCGCTTCTGATTGCTGTGGACTTTCAGCTGAAAAATCTTCTTCTGATGGTGCAGGGGGGGCTGCTTCTTTTCTACCTGATTACATTCATCATCACTTTTCCCCTTGTCTCTGTATCCGACAAGGGTGTAGTTGAAACGCTTAAAGCTGCCACAGGTGTCCCTTTTCAGAGATTTCCTGAAGCAATGGCATTGATAGCGCTTCATGCTATCCCGGTTGTTCTCACCTGGTTTGTATTCATGGTTGTTCCTCAAGTTGTCATGCTCTGGGGGGTTGTGGGGTTCGCATACATTGCCTACCTGTCATCCTACATGCTGAACCGGATTTTTCTGAAGATGGAATAAAAGCCAGGCTTTTATGGACCCCTTCCTTACTCATAATTGAATTACAAATGATAATACTAAAAATATAAACCTTCGATAAAATATCGAAGGTTTATATTTTTTCTTATGAGAAGGATGGGGTTTCAGTCCTCTATTTTTTTAATGATCAGATCATGGCTTTTTATGATATCAGGACTGATTTCGTTCTCCACTTCTATGATCTGATAGAGGATGATTTTTCCTTCTGTTTTATAATCAAGGAGTTTTCCATTAACGGCAGTCCGGAAGTTCGTGTATGTCCATAAATCCTCTCCGTCTGATACATTATATTTTATGGGTTTTCCAAAATCTTTTGAGGATTCTTCCACCTTTTTGTTCTGATTCGGGATGAGGACTTTCTTCTCGATCAGCTTGTCCAGCTTCCTGCTTACCAAAGAGTCGATAAGGTAATGGGCCTGTCCCTTTGTGATCTTTTCAAGCTCCAGATTGAGACGATAATTTTCGAGAGACTCCATGAGCTCTGTTATCTTTTTTCTCTGCAGTTTTGTACTTTTTTCATTTTTCCAGCTGTTCATACTAAACTCCTGTAGTGCTTCTTTATCTCTAGTATAACCATTTTTTTCAGTATCTTCCTGTTTTTCTATCCATAATGATACAGATAACATCAGGAATAGATAAAAAGCATTGCCAAGCAATGCTTTTTATCAGATTTATCAGATCAGAATATACGTATCGTTTTCATCCAGATCAAAGGTTTCATCCTTAAGGTAATGAACCAGAGCATCAATGGCCTTCACAGAGTGTTTTTCATGATTTCTTCCATATTTCTCTGGAATTCCCTGATTTGTCACGTAACTGGCTTTATAGACTCTCTCTGGATCAAGCTTCTCATCGCCTACATAGATCTCCTGTATTCTCTGTCCAAAGGGATTCTCCACCTTGAAATAGACTCTGATTCCAAGCGCTCTTTTGACATAACCGCCCATCTGCTCCAAGGGTTCTCTTGAATAAGTTTTATCCAGGTTTTCTTCAAGCATTTCATGGAGTTCCTTCCCTGTGATATCTGCGGTGGAAACCGGAGGATTCACGGGAATGATGTTATGAAGGTCTCTCATGGTGACAGGTCCTATATCAACAGGAGCACCATAGCGCCATCCGTTTGAGAAGGCCATCTCCGCACCGGTTTCTTTCAGAAGTGCAGATAAGAGCAGATTGTCCATGGAGCATTCAAGACTTGTTCCACGATGTAGGATCACATCGGTCTGACCGACGATTTCGTCAAGGTAAGCTCTATGTGGTTCCATGATCTTTTCAATCATGGCCTTGGTTTCTTCATGTTCCAAAAGATCTTCTGATACATCCAGCAGTTCATGATTCACCTCTTTGACTTTACCTTTTTCCAGGGTCAGTTCCAGTTTTCCGAGGAAGGATCCGTGAGAGCCTGACTGAATCAGGTAGGTGTCATTGACTTTAATAGCCTCGTAGACTCTGTTGTGGGTATGTCCGCTTATACAGACATCCACTCCGGAAACCTTTCTAAGGAGCTCCATATCCTGGGGGAATCCAAGATGGGAAAGTAGTACAACAAACTCAGCGCCTTTTTCTTTTACCTCTTCAATGTAACCTGGAAGTTCTTCCAGCCCATTGGTGAAGTAGAGGCCTTCACTGAAATGATTGGGCATGGTCTTGTCGATGATGTTGCACGCAATACCGATCACTGCAACTTTTATGCCGGCAACTTCCTTGATCAGATAAGGATCCATATAGAGCTTCTCGGTCTCTTTATGGTATACGTTGATGGCAAGGATAGGATAGTTCAGATCCTTCTCTCTTTCTTTGAGCACTTTCGGTCCATAGGCTATGTCCCAATGGAACGTCATGGCATCCAGAGAAAGATTGTTGAGCACTGGAACCAGAACCGAACCTTCTGATTCCACGACCTCATAGGTCCCGTGGAAAGTATCTCCATTGTCGAGAAAAAGAAGTTCTCCATTCTCTTTTCTGATCTGATCTACCAGAGTTCTGATTCTTGGAAGTCCTCCGGCTTTAGCAAGTAGGATTCCATTGTCATCGTAATATACTTCATTATGCAGATCCAGATACCCATGGAGATCATTCATCTGCAGTATTGTCAGCTTCTTCATCAATTCATACACTCCTTTGTGGCTTTCATTGTCACCATTATAGGAAATAAATATAGACTATGAAAAGATAATTGATGAATAAGTTAGGACAGTAGAAAAGGACCCGGCTTTTTCAGCTGAATCCTTTTCTGTATAAACTATAACTACTGTTTTGATGCTATTCAGGTAAGTTCTTTGCTTTTTTTCTGGTAATGACGATCATGATGATACCAAAAATGATGGATACTACAGAAATAAGCTGTGCCTGTCTCATTCCAAGGAACATGAGACTGTCTGTTCTCATACCTTCAATGAAGAATCTTCCGATGGAATAAAGGATAAGATAAGCGTATAGAACGATTCCGTGGTCATGCTTTCTTTTCTTTCCAAAGAGGATCATCAGTGCGATGAAGCATAGAAGATTCCAGATGGATTCATAGAGAAATGTGGGATGATAGTAGGTGCCGTTTATGAGCATCCCTTCCTGAATGAAAGCCGGGAAGTTGGAAATGAAGCTTTCTGATACAGGTCCACCGTGAGCTTCCTGATTCATGAAGTTACCCCAACGGCCGATGGCCTGGGCTAAGATCATGGCAGGTGCAGCCGCATCGACCATATCAAGTATATCTGTCAGCGTTTTCTTCTTGACAATCTTGTAGATGAAAACCCCTAGTGCAGCGCCAAGAATTCCTCCGTGGATGGCCAGGCCTCCGCTTCTGAAATTCACCATCTCTAAAAATGTGTCGTACTGGTCGAGTTCAAAAATTACGTAATAGACGCGGGCACCGACCAGCGCCAGAGGAAATGCGTAGAGGAATGCATCGGTCACTTCATCGAAGCTGACTGCGCCTTCACTTCTTTTACTGTTATAGTAAAGAACAACAAATCCTACAAGTATGCCAAGGGTGATGATGACGCCGTACCACATGACGGGTACGCCGAATAATTCAAATGCTATTGGATCCATATTTATACCTCGCTAATTTTTTCCTCATTATAACATATTCTCTTTTATATTAACCTTAAGTTCTGTTCGAAAGCTTATATTTAGAGGGTTAGTTAATTGTAATAGTAAGTTCCGTTTAGAAAAGAAAAAAAGAGAGAAACGGA
>CAZXUT010000062.1:0-19654 GCA_964643785.1 uncultured Proteiniclasticum sp. | reverse complement strand
TAACAACCCCTTATAGGGGTAGGACAAACCACCCGTTTTACGGGTGGTCCTGATTGGATGAAAACTAAATTTAAACAAATATTAATCCTTTAAAAAGATTCCTGTAAAGTTAACCACTTATACTGAATATAATAACAAGTAGGTGATGGATTATGAAATGTTCTAATTGCGGACATATGAATACTGAGGGAAGCAGATATTGTAATCAATGTGCATTTCCTCTTAATACAAATAAAGTAAGTCTTGGTCAGTATGAATATGATGATCAGGACGTTTATGCTGCAGAAAAAACAACCAGCAAGGGGAAATACAGGGAAGACCGAAGTCTTCCTTTTGAATCTGTAACCTCTTTAGAGAAAGAGAATACTGATGGAATCTATGATCGGGATGGTCATATCCAGAAAGTGAAAAGACCGATTGTGCTGAAAATGACACTAGTTGTACTTCTAGCGCTATTTGTGTTTGTCGGATATAACGGTATTATGTTTGCAGTGGAAACACAACAGAACAGAGTTATGCAAGCTGAAATCAAAAAGGAACAGCAAGCTCAGGCAGAGGTGCTCAAAAATCTTGAAAATTATAGAGAAAAGTTCAATACAGTGATTATAAGCTATGAGGATCAAGGTGAAATCATAAGTGCAAATATCAAAGGCTTGTCTACTTTAAGAATCAACAGATTTGCAAAAGGTTTAGGCCTCGGAGACATATTTGATAAAATAGTCAATACGGTGCTGGATGTGTCAAAAGTGAATGAACTGAAATCAAACAGTGATACACTGAATCTGCTGGTGGATGAGCTGATGAATCCACCGGAAACATTCACTTCAAAATACAAGACACTGATTGCACTAAGAAGTGTAGAAAACAATATAGTCGGGACCATATCAGGTCAACTGACATCGGACTCGAAATCAGATTTAGAAGGACTTTATGAAGAATACAACCAATTGCTGATTGATTTGAACAGATAAAATAACCAGGGCGTATGCCATGGTTATTTTTTTTGATTTTTTTTTGTGAAACTATTGAAATTTTGATTTCGACTGGTTATAATATAAGCATAAGTTAACTTAATAAGCTTTTGTTTAATGAAAGAGGTGATTATCATAACGCAGAGAGAACTTGAGATCATTGAGATTTTAAAAAGTAATCCTTTCGTATCTCAGCAGGAGATAGCGGATCTACTAAAAATAACGCGATCTTCTGTAGCTGTTCATATCACAAATCTTATAAAAAAAGGGATCATCCGTGGAAGAGGATACGTGATTGACGAAAGAGACCATATCTCGGTCATTGGTGGTGCTAATGTCGATATTGTAGGGTACCCCTTTGAAGATCTGAGAAGAGCTGACTCGAATCCAGGAGATGTCAACGTGTCCATTGGAGGAGTCGGCAGGAATATTGCTGAAAATCTGGCTAAGCTCGGGAACAACACAAAGATGTTCACAGTGGTCGGAGAGGATGTTCATGGTGAGAAAATCATAACTGAATCTGAAACATCAGGAATCGATATGAGCCATGTGAAAAAAGTGCTGGAATATGGAACAGGCACTTACTTGGCTGTACTGAACAGAGAAAATGATATGGATGTGGCAATCGCATCGATGAATATTTTCAAAAAGCTCGACAAGAAATATATTGATGATAACAAGCAGATTATTTCGAAGAGTAAAGTGATTGTTTTTGATACCAACCTGGAAGAAGAGGTACTGCATTATGCAGTTCAGCTTTTCAAGGACAATATTCTTTTCTTAGACACCGTATCCCATACAAAAGCTCTGAGAGCTCAAAAAATCATCGGTTATTTCCATACAATCAAACCCAATAGACTGGAAGCGGAAGCGTTGTCTGGAATGAAGATTTCAGATTTAACGGATCTTCAGAAAGTGGCGAAATATTTTCATGATCTGGGTGTTGTCAATGTATTCATCACACTTGGTGAAGAAGGTGTTTTCTACAGCGATGGAGAGAACAGTGGTCTTCTGAAAGCAAAGAAAATTGTGCCTAAAAATGCGACAGGTGCGGGGGATGCTTTTCAGGCGGCTCTCGTGCATGCAGAACTTCATGGGATGAACATTGAAAAGAAAGTGAAATTTTCGATAGCGGCATCGATATTGGCAATGAGTTCCTATTCAACAATAAACCCTGAAATGTCCGTAGAAAAAATAGAAGAAACTATGAAAAAAATGGAGGAAAAATAATATGAATCAGTATGTAGTAACAAGTCAGGAAGTAAAGGAAGCACTGGAAACAGGGAAGCCTGTAGTCGCTTTGGAGTCCACAATCATTTCTCATGGAATGCCTTATCCGAAGAATGTGGAGACTGCGCTGGAAGTGGAAAGAATCATCAGAGAGAATGGCGCTGTGCCTGCAACAATCGGAATCATTGGTGGAGTGCTGAAAGCAGGACTTACAGAAGATGAGATTGATTATATGGGTAAAGCACCTGGAGTTGCAAAGGTATCAAGAAGAGACATTCCTTATATCGTATCAGAGAAACTTGATGGAGCTACTACTGTAGCATCCACAATGATCATTGCAGAGATGGCTGGAATCAGAATCTTTGCTACAGGCGGAATCGGTGGAGTACATAGAGGTGCAGAAACCACTATGGATGTCTCAGCGGATCTTGAGGAGCTTGCTGGAACGAATGTGGCAGTTGTCTGTGCAGGAGCCAAATCAATTCTTGACATCGGTCTTACGCTGGAATACCTGGAAACAAAAGGAGTACCTGTATATGGATATGGTACTGATGAGCTTCCAGCATTTTACACAAGAAAGAGTGGGTTCAAGGTGGATTATAGAATCGATGAACCAAAAGAAATGGCTAAAGTACTGAAAATGAAATGGAATCTTGGTCTTAAGGGTGGAGCGCTTATTGTCAATCCTATTCCTGAAGCGTATTCAATGGACGAGAAATTTATAACTAAAGTGATTGATGATGCGATTTCCGAAGCAAAGGTTAAGGGGATTAAAGGAAAGGAAACAACACCATTCCTTCTTTCAAAGATCAAAGAAATCACTGGTGGAGATTCATTAGAATCCAACATTCAGCTTGTTTACAATAATGCTAAGGTTGCAGCGTTGGTTGCAGTAGAATATATGAGTTTATAATTCCGGTTTAATCTACGTTTAATCTTCATCTTATAGAATGACATCATAACTTTAAAAGATTTGATTGGAGAAGATGAAATAATGGGTGGACAGAGCTTTATAGGGGCATTAATTACAATGTTCGTTATCTTTCTTGTAATTAGTTTTGCCATAACACTACTACCCTACATTCTTATAGGGATTTTGATTTTGTATGTCTATAGAAAATTGATAAGACCTCTATTCGCAGCTGATAATCAAAGAGAGAATATCAAAGAGAATAACTATTATAAAACGAATGTAGAAAGAGAAGAAGAACAACCAGTTGTCAATCAGGTGAAGAGTGTACATGATGATGTATTCTTCAGGCAGGATCATAAAGTGGTTGATGTGGATTATGATGAAGATAATAAATAGAATGAACTAAATGGAAAGAGATTGAGGCTTTGCTTCAGTCTCTTTTTTGGTTAAGACTTATTTCTAAATTAGGTGGAAACATGATAAGATAGATAAGGAATAATTTATGGAGGTTTCTTATGTACGATTATATCAAGGGAAAATATAAAGGCATTTTCAAAGATCACGTATCCATTGAAAATGGAGGGATTGGTTATAAGGTGTACACATCAGGAAACTCCATGGCTATGATGCCAGGAATTGATGAAGAAACCACGCTTTTTCTTACACAGATCGTGAGGGAGGATTTCATAGGTCTGTACGGATTTACAACAAGAGATGAATTGGAATTATTTACAATTCTCATTACAATCAATGGTGTGGGAGCAAAAGCTGCATTGTCCCTTCTTTCAGCAAGCTCACCAGGCAACCTGAAGTTTGCCATTGTCAACGAGAATGAATCTCTTCTTCTAAAAGCACCGGGAATCGGCAAAAAGATTGCCCAGAGACTGATTCTGGAATTGAAGGGAAAACTGAAGATCGAAGACTTTTCCGGAATGGATGAATCGACGAAGAAGAAAGCGATGTCAGAAAATATATCCAATGAAGCTTTGGCTGCTCTTATGACGCTAGGATATACCGAAAGAGAAGCGAAGACTGCACTAAAGCATGTTGAAGAGGATCAGAGTATTGAAAGCATCATCAAGGATGCACTGAAATATCTGATGAATTAGGTGAGGAAATGGATGAAAGAATAACGACTTCTGAATTTATGGAAGAAGATGTACAAAGTGAATATTCTCTTAGACCCCTGAAGTTAAGTGAATATATCGGACAGGACAAGGTGAAGGAAAATCTGAAGGTTTTTATAGAAGCTGCAAAGATTCGAGAAGAAGCTTTAGATCATGTCATTTTACATGGTCCTCCAGGGCTGGGTAAAACGACCTTGGCCAATATCATTGCCAGGGAAATGGGCGGAACCTTGAAGATCACTTCAGGACCGGCCATTGAGAGAGCAGGGGATCTGGCTTCAATTCTTACAACGATGAATGACAATGATGTGTTATTTATTGATGAAATTCATCGTCTATCAAGAACTGTTGAAGAGATTCTATATCCTGCAATGGAAGATTATTCTCTTGATATTGTCATTGGAAAAGGAACTCAGGCGAAATCGATCAGACTTGATCTGAGCCATTTTACGCTGATCGGGGCGACTACAAGAATAGGGCTTCTGACTTCTCCGTTAAGAGACCGTTTTGGAGTTCAGCTTTCCATGGAGTATTATACCTATGAAGAGCTTGAGGAAATCATCACTAGAAGCGCAAGGATCCTTGATTTTGATATCAGTGACGATGCAGCACTGTGCATTGCAAGAAGAAGTAGAGGCACGCCTAGAATTGCCAACAGACTTCTGAAAAGAGTCAGAGATTTTTCTCAGGTTAAAGGTGAAACTGTCATAGATGAGAAAACAGCTCTTTCCGCACTTAAATCTTTAGATGTCGACGATGAAGGTTTTGATCGGATAGACCAGAAGATTCTTGAGGCTATTGTCCATAATTTCAATGGAGGACCAGTAGGTGCAGAAACATTATCCTATTTCATAGGCGAGGAATTAGATACGATTGTTGACGTTTATGAACCCTATCTGTTGCAGAAGGGGTTTATTGTACGAACACCAAGAGGTAGAATTGCTACAGACAGAACGTACGAGCATCTGGGCGTGAAACGCAAAACTGATGCTCATCAGTCCATATTCTAGAAAAGAGGTTACATAGTTGAAAGTAGAAGATTTTAATTTTAATTTGCCGGTGGAGCTGATTGCTCAACATCCTTTAGAGGAGAGAGATCAGTCAAGACTGCTGGTAGTAGACAAGAATTCAGGTGAACTGGAACACAAGAAATTCCACAATATACTTGATTATCTGAAAAAAGGGGACGTGATGGTACTTAATGATACCAGAGTGATTCCAGCAAGACTCCTTGGAATGAAGGAGGAGACTGAAGGTAAAATTGAGTTCCTTTTATTAAACCGAAAAAAGCTTGATACTTACGAGTGTCTTGCGAAACCAGGTAAAAGAGCTATAGTAGGCGCAAGATTCACTTTTGGTGGAGGTATTCTGAAAGCTGAAGTGGTTGATGTGCTTGAAAACGGCAATCGTATTGTACAGTTTCATTATGATGGTGTATTTGAAGAGATACTGAACCGATTAGGCGAAATGCCATTACCACCTTATATCAAAGAAAAGCTTGAAGACAAGGAAAGATATCAGACAGTCTATTCAAGGGAGGAAGGGTCAGCAGCTGCACCGACAGCGGGACTCCATTTCACAGAGAAACTGCTGAAAGATATCAGAGATATGGGGGTGGAAATCGCCTTTCTTACCTTGCATGTTGGTCTTGGTACATTCAGACCTGTGAAGGTGGAAACCGTGGAAAATCATGACATGCATTCTGAATTCTACAGTCTGGATGCACATAATGCGGAAATTATAAACAACGCTAAGCGCGAAGGAAATAGAATAATTTCAGTAGGTACCACATCCACAAGAACTCTTGAGTCTATCGCGGATGAAAATGGATTCGTAAAGGAAGATTCAGGATATACAAAAATATTCATCTATCCTGGGTATCAGTTTAAATGTATTGATTGCCTGATCACAAATTTTCATCTTCCTGAATCTACATTAATTATGCTGGTCTCAGCACTGGCAGGAAAGGAAAATATCATGAATGCATATGAAACTGCGGTGAAAGAGAAATACCGGTTTTTCAGTTTCGGTGATTCGATGTTTATAAAGGATTAAAAATGTATACATTATTAAAGAAAGAAAAAAAAGCCAGAAGAGGTCGTTTCGAAACACCTCATGGTACCGTTGAAACACCGGTATTTATGAATGTCGGTACACTGGGCGTAATCAAAGGTGCAGTTTCTTCCATGGATCTCAAAGAAATCGGATGCCAGGTGGAACTGAGCAATACCTATCATCTTCATTTAAGACCAGGAGATAAACTGATCTCTAAAATGGGCGGGCTCCATAAGTTTATGAATTGGAGTGGTCCAATATTAACTGATTCTGGAGGTTTCCAGGTTTTTTCACTGGCAAAGATCCGTAAAATTAAAGAAGAGGGCGTCTATTTCAGTTCCCACATCGATGGAAGCAGAATTTTCATGGGACCTGAAGAATCCATGAGAATCCAATCCCATCTGGGTTCTACTGTAGCGATGGCCTTTGATGAGTGCATTGAGCTTCCCGCTGAAAGAGACTATGTGGAGCGTTCTGTGGAAAGAACCACAAGATGGCTGGTCCGCTGTAAAAATGAACTTGATCGGCTGAATGCGGATGAAAATACCATCAATAGGAAGCAGATGCTTTTTGGAATCAATCAGGGGGGAACCTATGAAGATATCAGAATCCGTCATGCGAAAGAACTTGCGAAAATGGATCTTGATGGATATGCCATCGGGGGTCTGGCTGTAGGAGAAACCCATGAAGAGATGTACAAAACACTTGATGCGGTAGTACCTCATCTTCCAGAAGATAAACCGATTTATCTCATGGGTGTTGGCACTCCGGAGAATATTCTGGAGTCCGTTGAAAGAGGAGTAGACTTTTTCGACTGTGTTCTTCCAGCAAGAAATGGAAGACATGGACATGTGTTTACAGAAAGAGGAAAAATCAACCTGAACAACAAGCGTTTTGAGATGGATGAAAAGCCCATAGATGAAGGCTGTCAGTGTCCGGCATGTAAGGATTATACAAGAAGCTATATCAGGCACTTGTTTAAAGCGAAGGAAATGCTTGCCCTGAGACTCTGCGTTCTTCATAACCTTTACTTTTACAACAAGCTGATGGAAGATATCAGGACAGCCATAGATGAAGACAGGTTCCATGAGTTTAAAGCGCAAAAGCTTGCAGACTGGTCAAGAGGTCAGGAACCTCATGTTGAGGAATAGAAGTGAAATTTACAGAAATAAGAAGATATAAGAACGAATTTCTAAATTTACCTTTCTTATTCATAATAAATTCACTATAATAATAGTATTAAACATTGGAGGCATAATAATGGAAAATATCATTAGACAGGTTTTACCAATTATCTTATTCCTGGGACTTATGTACTTTATGCTGTTTCTTCCTGAAAAGAAGAGAAAGACTGCATTTCAGAAAATGGTCAGTGAGCTTAAGGTTAATGATGAAGTTACAACAAGAGGGGGCATCATCGGTAAGATTATAAAACTAGATGAAGAAACAATTACCCTGGAAACAGGTGCTGACAGAGTGAAGATCAAATTCACGAAAAGCGCTGTGGCTTCAGTAAGAACAGGAATTGTAGAATAAGCATCAGGTTCTGATTAATATGAACAGATTAAGGGCAGTGCTAAAGCTCTGCCCTTTGATTTGTGAAAATCCATTCAGATTGTTTCAAAAATTAAAGAAAAAAACGGGTTAGTGAAGTTCAGAAAGAATGAGGGACTAAACAAAACGGAGGTTATTTCAACATGAAGAGAAGAGGAAATATTACCATTTTCGTCATTATTTTATTAGTATTATCCTTTCTTGGTGCAACAGGGCTCAATGGATTGACCGTAGGCAACTACAGAATCAAATCCTTTGGCGAAGTTATCAACAGAGGACTTGATCTGCAAGGTGGAGTATCTGTAGTAATGGAAGTGCAGACTGATTCACTAAAACCTGAGGAACTTGCTTCTATCAAGACTCTCCTAGACTCCAGAGTAAATAAAATCGGAGTAAGTGAGACAGTATCTACAACTGAAGGCGACAAGAGAATAAGAATCGATATCCCTGGAGTATATAATTCCAGTGAGATTGTCACAAATCTTCAGACGACAGGAGTACTGACATTTGAAGATCCTGAAGGAAACATCATTCTGACAGGAAGTGATGTGACTTCGGCATCAGCTATGCTCGATTCTACCAACAGACCGGTAGTATCCCTCGTTTTAAACGAAGTGGGTTCAGAAAAATTTGAAAAAGCCACAACAGAGTTCCGTGGAAAGCAGATCACCATCAACATGGATGAGGAAGAGCTTTCGGCACCAATGGTTAATGATGTCATTACTGGCGGAGAAGCTATGATAACAGGCATGGGATCAGTGGATGAAGCTCAATATCTTGCAGGAATCATTAATTCAGGAGCTCTACCATATCCGGTAGAAGCAATACAGGTTCAGACAGTTGGACCAAGCCTGGGCGCAGGAGTAATGGGAGATGTCATGAAAGCCTCTGCCATTGGATTATCTCTAGTTGTTCTTTATATGTTATTGATTTATAGAAGACCAGGATTCCTGGCTTCAGTAGCATTAGGTTTTTATGTATGGCTGCTACTATTTGTATTCAATGGAATCAATGCAACTTTATCCTTAGCTGGTATTGCAGGATTCCTTCTTACGATCGGTATGGCAGTAGATGCAAATGTGCTTATATTTGAACGAATAAAAGAAGAACTTCAGGGCACTAAAAACATACACAAAGCAATTGAGAGTGGATTTAATAATGCTATGAGTTCAATCATAGATGCAAATATCACCACCATTATTGCCGGTCTGGTACTTTACTTTGTCGGTTCAGGTTCTGTAAAGGGATTTGCACTAACATTAATGATCGGTATTGTTGTTTCATTGTTCTCAGCACTATTCATAACAAAACACCTGATGTGGCTTGGTTTACGAATGGGCTTCTTATCAAAACCAAGAGATTTCGGAGTAACTGACAAGGCTAAAAAGATAAACATAGATTTCATATCCAAGGCAAAAATCTGGAGAGTAATTACAGCAGCTGTCATGGCGGCAGGAATTTTCTTCATTGCAACACAGGGACTGAATCTTGGTCTTGATTTTGCGGGTGGAACAAGACTCGTTATGGAAGTCGGAGAAGACTTCGATAAGGCTGAAATGGATGAACTTGTTAAAGTCTATGATGCAAATGCGATGACACAGAAGGTAGATGGTACTCAGATAGAAGTAAGAAGTCAGACTCTTGCCACTGATACGATTGATGATCTGGTTAACAGCATCAAAGAAAACTACTCATTAGAAGATGACAGCGTCATCACTTTAGATGAAATCGGTGCTTCAGTTGGTAAAGAACTTACACAAGGCGGTATCAAGGCGGTTCTTCTTGCAGCGTTCTTTATGCTTGTCTACATCTCATTGAGATTCAAGAAAAATTACGGATTCGCAGCAATTACTGCACTGATTCATGATATTATATTCCTAGTCGCAGTTTATGCGGTTTTAAGAATATCCGTCAATACACCATTCATTGCAGCTGTACTTACAATCTTAGGGTACTCCATCAACGATACAATCGTTGTGTTTGACAGAGTAAGAGAAAATAAGACTCTTCATCCTGGAATAAGTTCAAGAAACCTTGTGAATATGTCTATGAACGACGCATTTAAAAGATCTGTAGGCACACTGCTGACTACCTTATTCACAATCTTATCTGTAGCGATATTTGTACCGCAGATCAGAAGTTTTGCACTTCCAATATCCATAGGTGTTGTAGTAGGCGGATTATCCACCTTCTTCATAGCAGGACCAACCTGGATTTATCTGGAAGATAAATTAAAAAAGAAAAAATAGTAATCGCAATAACAGTATGAAGTAAGGCTGCTTGAATGAGCAGCCTTATATTTATCAAGGTGCCAGTAATGTTCACTGTCTCGTTGTGGACCACAGGGATTTGTATTATAATTAGAATTGTTTCAACAGATGAGGGATGCTTATGGTGACTACATATTTAAGGGCGATATTTAAAAGTGCAGATTCTGTCAGCACACCGAAATACACCCATGAAACCATTTATAGAATAATGGAAGCCGTGAATAATCGGGAAAAAATACTTATTTACGGCAAAGGAAATCGCGAAGGGATATGCAGTATCGCTACGCTGATTCTTGTGCTCAGATATTTCAATGCAGACTTTGACTATTTTCTTATCCCAAAGGGAGGAAACCGTGAGAGTCTTGTTGCTGATGCTAAAACTCATCTCAATTTCTTTAATCCTGGGGTCATGATATCGTTGAATAAAACTTTTACAGAAAGCGTTCATGACGTTCTGGAAGAATGTGACACTGATCTTATATCCATAGGACATGGAAACAAGCGGATAAAATACAAATTCAGTTCTGGGGATGATACTCTATTAAAGAATGTTTTTATTTTTGCTAAAGACTTATCTATTCATTATGATACAAAAAACATTTACAGATACATCGATTTAGTCTATCTGGGATCTGATGAAGAAAATATAGATGAGGATGAAGTTCTAAATATGGGACTCAATCGACTTAAGATATCAACGAATTATGGTGTGGAATCTCTCAAGAAACTGCATAAATGCAGTGAACGTGATCTCAGAGAACTGATTACGCCAAAAGAGAATCCTTGGTCCATGGTAGATAATGCACGAATCATAATAGAATTACTCACGACGGAAGATACGAATCGGGCAGAACAGATTGCAAAGTATCTAATAAATAGTTCAAAATAAAAGAACCTATGGAGGTTATTATGGATTTTAAAGAAAAAATTGGTATTATACAGGATTTTCCTAAGAAAGGAATCAGTTTTAAGGACATCACACCTTTGATCGGGGATGGCAAAGCTTTTAAAGAACTCATTGACACCATGGCTGAAAAATTGAAGGCAGAAGGTGTGGATTATATAGCGGGACCTGAAGCCAGAGGGTTCATATTTGGAGTTCCTCTAGCATACGCATTGGGAATCGGATTTATTCCAATCAGAAAGCCTGGAAAACTCCCTCAGGAAACTGTATCGATCACCTATGATCTGGAGTACGGTACTGACACTCTTGAAATACACAAGAATGCATTTAAAAAAGGGGACAGAGTCGCTTTGGTGGATGATCTTCTTGCTACTGGAGGAACGATTTCAGCATGTGCCAAACTCATTGAACTTGCTGGCGGAGAAGTAGCATCTGTTGATTTTATGATCGAGCTGACTGAACTGCATGGTAGAGACAAGCTGGCTGGTTATAATGTGAATTCCATGGTCCAGTACGATATATAGACAAGTATTGAAAGATAAAATATAATGATTTAAAAGGCTGGTGATATACCAGCCTATCTGCTATTCATAAGATACATTTAATTGTGATTGAAATGAGGAAGACAAATGCTGTACGAATTAATGAAGAAGATCGACAAAGCAGGCAATATTAACAAGGAACTTGTTATTAAAGCGTTTAATCTGGCTGCGGAAGCTCATGGCGACCAAAGAAGAATCTCAGGAGAGCCCTATGTGACTCATCCTGTAGAAGTCGCGTCCATTCTGGTGGATATGGGTATGGATACAAACACCGTAGTAGCCGGGCTTCTTCATGATGTCATTGAGGACACGAAGTATACTTATGAAGAAATCAGTGAAATTTTCAATGAAGAGATTGCAGAACTGGTGGATGGCGTAACAAAGCTTGGTAAAATCAAATATAAATCCAAGGAAGAAGAACAGGCGGATAATGTAAGAAAAATGCTTCTTGCTATGGCAAAAGACATCAGAGTCATACTTATTAAGCTTGCT
Source organism: uncultured Proteiniclasticum sp. (assembly GCA_964643785.1). Taxonomy (GTDB): domain Bacteria; phylum Bacillota; class Clostridia; order Clostridiales; family Clostridiaceae; genus Proteiniclasticum. Next base: position 7,596 of record CAZXUT010000062.1, on the reverse strand, counting down.
GACCGTCTGCATAACATGAGAACACTCCGATACATGCAGCCTGATAAGCAGAAGGAGAAATCCAAGGAAACCTTCGACATTTATGCACCGCTTGCACATCGACTGGGTATGTTCAGGATAAAGTGGGAACTAGAAGATCTTGCATTCAGGTACATGTATCCTACAGAGTATTATGATCTGGTGAACCAGATCGCTGAAAAACGAAAAGAACGTGAATCTTATATTGCCATGGTTATGGATGACATAGTGGATAAGCTGAAAAATGCAAGTATCGAATGTGATATAGACGGTAGACCGAAACATTTCTATTCCATCTATAAGAAAATGATGGCTCAGAACAAGAATATCGATCAGATCTTCGACCTTACGGCAATCAGAGTTCTGGTGGATTCCATCAAGGACTGCTATGCAGCGCTGGGAATCGTGCATACAATATATAAACCCATCCCAGGACGGTTCAAAGATTACATAGCAATGCCGAAACCCAATATGTATCAGAGCCTTCATACAACGGTCATAGGACCTCAAGGGAAACCCTTCGAGATTCAGATCAGGACTTATGAAATGCACAGAGTTGCAGAATATGGTATCGCTGCGCATTGGAAATATAAAGAAACAGGTTCTTCCAAAGAGACACCGAAAGACAATATGGACCAGAAACTTGTCTGGTTGAGAGATATGCTTGAATGGCAGAAAGAAACATCCGATGCCGAAGAGTTCATGGAAGCTTTCAAGATTGATCTTTTTGGAGACGAGATCTTTGTATTCACACCAAAAGGTGAAGTCATCAATCTACCGAACAGAGCAACGCCGATTGACTTTGCTTATCGAATTCATACAGATATAGGAAACAGAACCATAGGTGCCAAAGTCAATGGAAATATGGTTACACTGGAACATAAACTTGCCACCGGTGAAATTGTGGAAATCATCACATCTTCAAAACCGAAGGGTCCCAATATTGACTGGCTGAATATTGCTACTTCCAATCAGGCCAAAACAAAGATCAAAGCCTGGTTTAAAAAAGAGAAGAGAGAAGAAAATATTCAAAGAGGAAAAGAGCTTCTTGAAAAAGAGGCAAAGAAGCAGGATCGTAACTTTGCAGATATCGCTAAAGGTGAAATGCTTGATAAACTCATCCGCAGATATCATGGCAATAACATAGACGATCTTTACGTCGTAGTGGGTGCAAGCCAGGTGCTTCCATCAACCATTGTTACTGCACTTAAAGATGTCCTCGAGGAAGAGAAGAAAGCGAAAATCAATGAAGACAACAAAGCTTCTCTTTTAGAAGCGGAAAAAATGATTGAAGCACAACGAAAAAAAGAGAAGGCCAAAAAGAAATCTTATTTTGGTGTTATTGTCTCAGGCATGACGAATGTTCAGGTCAGATTCGCCAAGTGCTGTAACCCTGTTCCTGGAGATGAGATTATCGGTTTCATCACCAATTTCAGAGGGATCAGTGTCCATAGAGCGGACTGTTCCAATATTGACAGTATGCAAAGTGACAAAAACCATCGAATCGTAGATGTACAGTGGGAAAAAGAGAGCCAGGAACTCTATAGTGCACGTATTGAAATTCATGCTATGGATCGGCCAAATCTGATATCGGATATCATATCACTGGTGAATGAACTGAAGATTCCACTGAATGCAATGAATGTAGAATCAAAAAAAGATAAGTCAGCTGTAATACATCTGTCATTACTGATTAAAGATGTCAATCTGCTGGAAGAATGTTTAAAGAGAATAAGAAAATTATCCAGTGTCACTGATGCTTTCAGAACTGGAAATGTGTAGGTGAAATTATGCGAGCAGTTGTACAAAGAGTTTTATCATCAGAGGTAATTGTAAACGGAGAAACTGTAGGCAGGATAGGTAAGGGGTTTAATGTCCTTCTGGGAATCAAAGATGATGATACCCGGGAGGACATGACTTATATCGAAGAAAAGCTGAAAGGACTTCGTGTTTTTGAAGATTCGGAAGGGAAAATGAACCTGGCGCTGAAAGAGGTTCAGGGAGAGATCCTGTTGATTTCTCAATTCACCTTATACGGGGATGCAAGAAAAGGACGAAGACCCAGTTTCATTCAGGCGGCTAAAGGAGAAATGGCTGAAGAAATGTATGGAACGCTGGTGCAGAATCTTCGAGATGGCGGCTATCATACCGAAACCGGTGTTTTTGGTGCTGAAATGAAAGTGATGATCGAAAATGACGGTCCGGTGACGATTCTTCTTGACAGCAGGAAGAATTTTTAATGAAATGGAGGACTTTATGCAGATAAAAAAATTAGTTTTAGGCACTTACCAGGAAAATTCATATATCCTAATTGATGATCATTCGAAAGATGCATTGATTATCGATCCAGGGGATGAAGGAAAAGAGCTTGTCAAACAACTGAAGACCATGAATATGAATCTGAAATATATTCTGCTCACACACGGGCATATCGATCATGTCGGTGCTGTGGACGAAGTTCGAGATGCCTTTGAGATTCCCGTATATATATCGGAAAAAGACATGAAATACATCGAGCAGAGAAAAATGGCTTTCGGGAAAATGCGAAAGGCGGACTTCTTCCTTAAGGAAGGGGACGTATTCAAGTTTGCGGGGAAAGAAATCAAAATATACGAAACTCCAGGGCACAGTAAAGGAAGTCTCAGTTTCCTCATTGAAGGCATCCTGTTTTCAGGAGATGTTCTTTTCCAGAATTCTGTGGGGAGAACGGATCTGCCTGGCGGGAATATGGAAGAGCTTCTAAGTTCTATAAAAGATAAGCTCATGCTGCTCCCTGAAAGCACAAGAGTTATGCCTGGCCATGGCCCTGAGACGACATTGGCTATGGAAAAAGCATTCAACAGTTATTTAAGATAGGGGAAAACATGATAAAAGTAAGAAGCAACAATTCTCTGAGATACCACGTCTATCACATCATCACTCTGTTTTATCCTGCAGGGAAGATTGATTACCTAGACGAAAAAGATCTCACGGATGCTGATATTGATGTAACAGTGAAAGATGACGAACTTACTATTCTGTTCTTCGGTGATGAATCTGTTCATGCGTATCCTGATCGTGAACTGAATATCATGAGAAGAGAGCTGTTTAAGCTTCTGGAGAAAAAAACAGGAAAGCATCTGCCATGGGGAATTCTCATCGGGATACGTCCTTCCAAGATAGTAAGAGAGCTCATTGAAAAAAAGAAGAGTAAAGAGGAAATTGTTATTCTTCTGGAGCAGGAGTATCTGGCAACTCGAAAAAAGATCGAACTCGCTTATGAAGTCGCTTTGAAAGAATCGGAGTTACTGAAGAAAGTGGATACGAAGCAATCTGTGGATATTTACATAGGGATGCCTTTTTGTCCTTCCAGATGTGTATATTGCTCTTTTGCTTCCAATATCTACAGTGGGAATAAATACAAGGATACGTATCTGAAACTGCTTAAAGAGGAAATGAAGCTGATTAAAGGCTATGTTGATGAGAACAAGTTTAAGATCAATAGCGTGTATTTTGGTGGAGGTACCCCCACAGCGGTCTCAGACAGTGAATTTGAAGAAGTTATGCAGTGTATCGATGATTGCTTCGTCCAGGATAGAAACCTCCTGGAGTTCACTGTAGAAGCCGGTAGAGTGGACAGTATAAATGAGAAGAAGCTCATGAGCATGAAAAAGCATCACACAACAAGGATTTCTATAAATCCACAGACTATGAATGATGATACTTTGAAGCTCATCGGACGTAATCATGACCATAAAAAAGTCGTGGAGATATTTAATTTGGCAAGGAGCTTAGGTTTTGATAATATTAATATGGACATGATATTAGGGCTTCCAGAAGAATCTCTTTCCGATGTGGAGAGAACCATAGAAGAAATCAGGAACCTGTCGCCGGAAAATATCACTGTGCACGGTCTTTCGTTAAAGAGAGCTTCCAGACTCTATGAAGATTTTCTCATGGAAAAGAAATATGCATTGCCCGCTCAGGATGAAATGAATATGATGTATGAGAAGACTGACCAGATGGCAAGATCTCTTGGACTTCGTCCGTACTATATGTACAGGCAGAAAAACATGGTGGGTAATCTGGAGAATGTCGGATATGCAAAAGAGGGAACAGAAAATCTTTATAATATGGTCATGATTGAAGAGATAAAGACAATCATCGCTGTAGGTGCTGATGGAGTCACAAAAAAAGTGAAAGACGGTAAAATTGAACGTTTTGCCAACTTTAAAGGATTGAATGACTATACAGAAAGATTCCAGGAAATGATGGAGAAAAAACTGGATTTCCTGAAGGAATAAGGAGGGATAATTATGGACTTGCAGGCACCAAAAGGAACCAAGGATATGCTGCCGATGGAAGCTTATAAATGGCACTATATTGAAGAACATCTAAAAGAAATTGCACATGAATACGGGTTCAGAGAAATCAGAACACCTATGTTTGAAAACACAGAGCTTTTCATACGAGGGGTTGGAGAAACCACAGATGTTGTGCAGAAGGAAATGTATACTTTTCTTGATAAGGGAGATCGCAGCATCACACTCAAAGCAGAAGGAACGGCTCCTGCTGTAAGAGCTTTTGTGGAATCGTCCATGTATGCTGATGCACAACCGACCAAATTATACTATTTCACACCAGTATTCAGATATGAAAATGTACAGAAAGGAAGACTTAGACAGCATCATCAGTTTGGTGTTGAGCTTTTTGGAAGCGAAGAGCCTTCAGCAGATGCGGAAGTCATCTCCATTGCCATGAAGGCATTTGAGGATATGGGCATCAAGGGGCTGACATTGAAAATCAATTCCATTGGACATCCGGAATGCAGACTGAATTACAATACCTTGCTTAAGGAGTTCCTCACACCGCATTATGATGATCTTTGTCCCGTCTGTCAGGAAAGATTCCATAAAAACCCTATGAGAATTCTTGACTGCAAGGAAAAGAGCTGTCAGCTGATTGTGAAAGATGCTCCGCTTATTCTAGATCACGTCTGCAATGATTGTAATGATCATTTCAGTAAGCTCAGGAAGTATCTTGAAGCAATGGAAATTCCATATGAGGTAGATAAGGGAATCGTCAGAGGCTTAGACTACTATTCCAGAACTGTTTTTGAAATCGTCAATAAAGATATTACAGTCTGCGGTGGAGGTCGATATGATTATCTGATTGAAGAAATCGGAGGACCAAAGATGCCTGCAGTAGGCTTCGGTCTTGGACTTGAAAGACTGCTCATGACCATGGCGGACGAAGGTGTTGAGATCCCTGAACCTGTTCGGTTTGATATCTTTATTGCATCCATGGGTGAGGAAGCAGCTTTAAAAGCGGCATCAGTCGCACATCATCTTAGAGGCAAAGGTCTTAAGGTGGACATCGATCACATGGGTAAAAAACTCAAAGCGCAGATGAAATATGCCAATAAAATCGGTTCAAGATTCACCATGATTCTTGGTGAAGATGAACTGGCGAAAAATACAGCATCCCTGAAAAATATGGGAAATGGTGAACAAGTTGAAGTAGCGCTGTCTGCAGATGAAATCCTGCAGATGGTAAGTAGAGGTGAAATGTAATGGGTGAAATGTTAGGTCAATCAAGAAGAACACATATGGCGGGTCTTGTGGATGAAAAATTCATCGGGCAGGAAGTCGTTATTACCGGATGGGTGGCAAAAAGAAGAAATCTTGGATCACTTATTTTTTGTGATGTTCGTGATAAAGAAGGAATTCTTCAGGTTGTATTCAGAGAGGAAGACTCAAAGGAAGCATATGAAAAAGCAGATCGTCTGCGAAATGAATTCTGCATCCTGGTAAAAGGAACTGTAGCAAAGAGAGAATCTGTAAATGACAGCATCCCGACCGGTCAGGTGGAACTGATTGCAAAAGAGCTGAAGATTTTATCTGAATCAGAGACTCCGCCGATCTATATCAAAGAGAATCTGGATGCAGCAGAAAGTGTAAGACTGAAATACAGATATCTTGATCTCAGAAGACCAGACATGCAAAGAATCTTCAAGATCAGAAGCAAGGCTTATATCTCCATCAGAAATTTCATGGATGGAGAGGGTTTTCTCGAAGTAGAGACACCGATTCTGAACAAGAGCACACCAGAAGGGGCAAGAGATTATCTTGTACCATCAAGAAACTATCCTGGTACCTTTTATGCTCTGCCACAAAGTCCACAGATTTTCAAGCAGCTATTGATGGTATCTGGATTTGATAAGTATTTCCAGATTGCAAAATGTTTCAGAGATGAAGATCTGAGAGCAAACAGGCAACCTGAATTCACACAGATCGACATAGAAATGAGCTTTGTAGGTGTAGAAGATATCATCGAACTGAATGAAAGACTTGTACAAAGACTCTTTAAAGAAGTTGTGAATAAAGAGATTGTACTGCCTTTTGAAAGACTGACTTATAAAGAAGCTATGGAGAGATTCGGTTCAGATAAGCCTGATCTGCGAATTGGGATGGAGCTGAAGAATCTGACTGATCTTGTGGAGAACTCCGAGTTTGCTGTATTCAAGAACGCCATTGAGCAAAACGGCAGTATAAGAGCCATCACTTTAGCTGGTGGAGCTTCCATGGGCAGAAAAGATATCGATCGTCTTGGTGAATTTGTCAAGACGTACAAAGCCAAGGGATTGGCTTATATCCAGCTGAAAGAAGATGGTGTTAAATCACCACTGTCCAAGTTCCTGAGCGAAGAGGAATTCAATGCAATCATAGAAAGAACAGAAGCGAAGACAGGTGATGTTATTTTCATTGTCGCAGATAAGAACGAAGTGGTATTCCAGACATTAGGCGCATTGAGACTGGAACTTGCGAAGAAATATAATTTATTCGAAGGTGCTGAAGAATTCAAGTTTGCTTGGGTAACAGAGTTCCCACTGCTTGAAAGAGATGAAGAAGCGGGAAGATTTGTTGCACTTCATCATCCGTTCACCAGCCCTATGGAAGAGGATCTTCATCTTCTGGAAACGGAGCCTGGAAGCGTCAGAGCAAAAGCTTATGATATGGTGCTCAACGGAGAGGAACTTGGTGGAGGTTCGATAAGAATCCATGATTCCGCTCTTCAGGAAAAGATGTTCTCGTTATTAGGATTCAGTAAAGACGAAGCATGGGCACGATTCGGATTCCTCCTCGAAGCGTTTAAGTACGGTCCACCACCACATGGCGGACTTGCGTTTGGTATGGACAGACTGGTCATGTTCCTGGTAGGTACTGACAACATAAAAGACGTTATTGCATTCCCTAAAAATCAGAATGCTTACGATCCTATGTCAGAAGCGCCTAATATAGTAGACCCTAACCAACTTGAAGAGTTGGGAATAGGAATTCTAAAGAAAAAAGAAGAATAGAAAATAAACGCAGCTGTATACATATCAAATGTGTATTCAGCTGCGTTTTTGTGCATATAATGAGCGAATATTCACTTAGTAATTGAGAGATTCAAAAAATATGCATTGGAAGTAGTTTGTATTTAATGAGATTTTTAAATCAACTCTTTAATTTTAAACGATTTCATATTATTATAGAATTATCAGGAGTGCGCCAGTTCGGTGCATGTAGTTTAGCTGGGTGTAACTCTCAGCCTGGT
>CAZXUT010000061.1:0-19748 GCA_964643785.1 uncultured Proteiniclasticum sp. | reverse complement strand
CTATATATTAATGTCATATTTATTGTACACTGTATCACTTCATTTTCAAGATATATTTTCAGAAGCTTCAGGTAGACGAGGTTCTTATCTGCGTCCTTGCTCCGGTTTTAACTCGCGTGCGCAATACTGGCTCTTGTAGATGTCCATCTCCTGAAACATGATTGAATGTGAAAAAGTGGAGGCGCTCATTTTATGAGCTCCTCCACCTGATATTCTCTTACTTTTCTTCTATTCTCTGTCTTCTCTATATTTCTTGGTCTCTTCGATGATCTTTTGAACTTCAGCTGGTGGAACTTCTTCATATCTTGCAAATTCCATGGAAAAGTCTCCTCTAGCCTGCGTCATGGATCTTAGATCTGTCGCATAGGTCTGCATTTCGGAAAGCGGAATTTCTGCAATGACCATCTGATTTCCATCTACAGGTTCCATGCCTTGTACTCTTCCTCTCTTCTTGTTGATGTCGCCCATGATATCGCCCATATAATCATCTGGGATGATGATGCTGGCTTTCATGATCGGTTCAAGAAGAACCGGACTCGCATCTTCCATACCTTTCTTGAAGGCCTGATTTGCAGCAACCTTGAAGGCCATTTCTGAAGAATCCACCGCATGGTAGCTTCCATCATAAAGCGTAGCCTGAAGCTTGATCACAGGATATCCTGCAACAACACCTTCCACTATGGATTCTCTTAATCCTTTTTCAACTGCAGGAATATAGTTTCTTGGAACTGCACCACCAACTACCTTGTCGATGAACAGCAGCTCTTCTTCTCCATCCTGACGAGGTTCGAAGATGATTTTGACATCTCCGTACTGACCATGTCCTCCGGACTGCTTTTTATGTTTACCCTGTACGTCAGATTTTTTCTTGATGGTTTCTCTATAAGGAATTCTTGGTCTCTTTAATTCCACATCCACGCCGAACTTTGACTTCAATCTGGATGCAAGTATATCAAGATGGGTTTCTCCTTGACCTGAAATCAGTATTTCAGCTGTCTCCTTGTCTCTCTCCATGGTGAAAGTAGGATCTTCTTCAACCAGCCTCTGGAGTCCTGAAGAAATCTTGTCTTCATCTCCTTTGGCCTTTGGTACGACAGCCATGGTCATGGTAGGCGTCGGGAAGTTGAATTTATCATAAATGACTTTATACTTCGGATCACAGATCGTTTCACCAGTCTTCGTATGCTGAAGCTTAGTGACTGCTCCAATATCACCTGCAATGATCTTGTCGGTGAGGATCTGATTCTTACCTCTTAAGAAAATCAGTGTATTTATTTTTTCAGGTTTGTCCTGATTGGTGTTAAACACAGGAGTATCTGGTCTGATGTGTCCTGTAATGACTCTGAACAGGGAAATCTTGCCCACAAATGGATCCGCAATGGTCTTGAACACAAAACCTGAGAAAGGTTTGTCTTCAGTCAGACTGATATATTCAGTCTTTCCGGATTCTACAACTACCGCTTTCTGTGGAATCGCATATTCAGGAGTCGGGAAACACTCGATCATATCTTCAAGAAGTGTGGTCATTCCGATAACTTTTGTTGCACTACCACAGGTTACTGGTGCGATGTCTCCGGATGCGCATCCTTTGATCAGTGCATCATAGATTTCCTTCTCAGTAAGCTCTTCTCCATTAAAATACTTTTCAAGAAGTGCTTCATCGGTCTGTGCAACGGATTCAACAATCATTTCTCTCAGTTCTGCAACCTTATCAACTAAATCCTCTGGAATAGGAGCTTCTTTCATTTCAAGGGTCTTGGAATCATGAATTCTCGCTCTGTTTGATATGATATTGATTACTCCTCGGAAATCATCTTCTTTTCCTATAGGATACTGAATAGGAACTACACTCATACCGTATTTTTCTTTCAGCTGTGCAAACACTTTATCAAAATCAGTGTGGTCTCTGTCTAGTTTGTTGATGAAAAATGTTCTAGGCAGCTTGATCTTATTACAATAATCCCATGCCTTGTCTGTTCCAACTTCAATTCCAGAAGCTGCGGATACAACAATTGTCGCCACGTCAACTGCTCTCATACCTTGGATTTGCTCTCCTACAAAATCAAAGAATCCAGGTACATCCACCAAGTTGAATTTTATCTCATCGTAGGTGAAAGGAGCCACAGAGGCCTGGAGTGAAATCTGTCTCTTCTTTTCTTCAGAATCAAAGTCTGTTGTCGTTGTTCCGTCTTCAACTCTTCCAAGTCTGTCTGTTGACTTGGTGTAAAAAAGAAGTGCTTCAGCCAAAGATGTCTTTCCAGTGCCACTGTGGCCGATTATTCCGACATTACGTAAATTTTTGATACGGTACTCTTTAATAAACATATCATGTCCTCCTACTGTGTGATTTGTTTTCTTATGAAAACCTTTAACTACCATCTCATCATATCAAATATTCTGAGTATTTTCTATAATCAGGCTTCTATTTATCAAAATTTTGTAATATATTCGGTGAATTCATGAGAAGTTTTATTTTTCAAGTGCCAGAATAAAGCATATAATAGAGAAAGGGAGTGATTGCATATGATTATAAAGAACGAAAAAGATTTAGAGGCACTGAAAGAGATCGGCAGGATCTGCGCCTTGGCAAGAGATGCCATGGCTAAAGATACTAAGCCTGGCATCACCACACTGGAACTGGATTTAATCGCAAAAAGAATTTTTGAAGAACAGGGAGCAGAGTCTGCACCTATGGGGATGTATGATTTCCCTGGCTATACCTGCATCAGTGTAAATGATGTAGTCGCCCATGGAATTCCTTCAGACTATGTTCTGAAAGAAGGAGATAAGGTCAATATAGATGTATCTGCTTCCAAGAACGGTTTTTTTGCAGATACTGGACTTACCATAAATATTCTCCCCGCTTCAGATAAAAACAAACAGCTTCTGGAAACGGCAAAGGACGCCATGTATAAATCCATTGAAAAAGCCATGCCGGGTACCATGACCAATAATCTTGGAAGAGCCGTATACAATGAGGCTCAGAACCACGGATTTAGTGTGATCCGAAACCTGACAGGTCACGGAGTCGGAAAAACCCTTCATGACGATCCTGAGAACATCTTCAATTACAACGAACGAAGAGGTGCTTCTCTCATCAGAGAAGGTCATGTACTAGCCATCGAAACATTCATTACGGAGATGGATGATTACGTGGAGGAGTATCCGGACGGATGGACTTTGAAGACACCGAACGGAAATTACGTGTACCAGTTTGAACATACCATCGTGGTGACAAAAAACGGTCCACTGATTCTCACCAATGGAGAAGAGCAGGACTTTTATGATCCTTATCGAAAATAAATGAAAACCAGCGCAGAGATGAATCACATCTCTACGCTGGTTTTTTCTTTCTCTTTTTCTATTTTCATTGTTGATACTCATACAAAAATAGAATATTATTCATTAATATATTATAATATCAAGTAAAGAGTCAACTACTATCTCAAGAAACATAATACGATTCACAAACCGAGCTTCTAATACATAATTTCAGCTAGTATTGTAAAAACATGATTGTGGAGGAAAGTACTATGAATAAGAAAGTGTCCATTGTTATGGGGATCGCCACAATGCTCATGATTGTATGTTTTATTGTATGGATTTCCCCAAGGAACTTCCTTAAGGGAATCAAAGCAGAAAATATTGCTATGATCTCTGTGAGAGATGGTTCCACTGGAAACATCTTTGAAATCATCAATCAGGAGGATGTCCAATTCATTGTTGAAAGAATCCAATCTCAGTCGTTTAAAAGAGACCGTGTTTCTTTGTTTCTTATGGGAACTTTGTATACTATGAGTTTTTTTGATTCAAACGACAATCTCGTAGCAGAGTTTATATTAAATGCTGATGATACCATCCGTAAAGATCCGTTCTTCTACAAAACCACTCCAGAGCTGATCGGACTGACGGAGTATATTAATAATATCTCTGATTAAGAATCAAAAGCTCTTGCCACCAATTGGCAAGAGCTTTTGAATTCATAATCGAGCTTAATCAGAGCAGATCTCTTTCGAGCATTTCCTGTACAGCAAAGGTCGCCACATCATCTGCGTACTTCCCTGGTCCGAAGCCTGCATCATAGCCAAGCTCTTTTGCCAGTTCGTGACTGATTCTAGGACCACCGCAGATCAGTACCACCTTGTCTCTAAGTCCTTCTGCTTCCAGAAGCTCCACAAGATGGACAAGATTATCGATATGCACATTTCTCTGGGTCACCGTCTGGGAAACAAGAAGCACATCAGCTTTCATTTCCACCGCTTTCTTCAGGAATTCCTCATTGGTCACCTGGCTGCCCATATTGAAAGCTTCAATCATCTCATAACGCTCCAGGCCGTAGTGTCCTGCAAAGCCCTTCATGTTCATGATGGCATCAATCCCGACGGTATGAGCATCTGTTCCAGTAGAAGCACCCAGGATATTGATCTTTCTGCCCATATTCTCTTTGATGAAATCATTGACTTCATCCATGTCCATCACAATACCACCAACAGTTTCCACCTGGATTTCTTCGTAGTTGATGGTATGACTCAGGCTTCCATAAACCACAAAATAAGTGAATTCCTTATCAAGTGATTTATGATGTGCCACGAGAGGATCTAAGATCCCCATCTTCTTCGCCAGCTGCTTCGCCGCTTCCACAGCACGGTCTCCGTCAGGAACCGGTAGGGTGAATGAAATCTGCACCTTCCCGTCATTTAACGTATCCCCATAAGGCTTCACGCGGGTCAGATCCAGTTTTTCATCTAAATTAATCTTTTCAGTACTATATAATCCGCTGCTCATCAGTTCACCCTCCCTTCAAGAAGTAATTCAAAGAAAGGATTATAGTATTCGCTGCTCTTCATCACAACCCCATCCAGGCCTTTTCCGCCATCTTGTGGTCTCTTGATCGCTGCAAATTTACCCATTTCTATGGTTTTGAACAGACCTTCTTTCTTGATATTCTCCAGAAGCTTCACTGTTTCAGAAAGAACTTCTTCAGCTCTTTTTTCAATGATTCCGCCTTGCTTGAATTCAATTTCATTTCCGAAGTCTTCCATGGTGTTGAAAATATACGCTGCATTCTCAATGGCCACAGCACGGTCAGACAAGAACGGCGTGTGAATGGCTTCTGTCATCATGCCCAGAAGATGTAACTTCTGCCCTGTCATGATCGTCACCATATTAAAGAGCGCATTCTGCACCTGTCCCTTGAAAATATCTCCAGTGAGAAATTTTGTAGGCGGCATGTATTTCAGCGGGGCTTTTGGGAAGATTTCTCTTGCCATCTGCGCCTGGGCCAGCTCAAAGAGGAATCCGTTCTTCAGTTCAGGGTCCATTTCAAAAGCATGCCCAAGTCCCATCTGCTCTTCAGGAAGGCCCGCCATTAAAGCGAACTGTTCATTGATGAGCTGAGAAGCAAGTACTGTATGTGCTTCTTCATAGGCATCTGCTGTAGTCAGGTAATTGTCTTCCCCTGTATTGATGATGACACCTGCATATCCGTTGATGGCTCTGGAAAAATACTGATCGATCAGTGTTCTTTTCATGTTGATGTCTCTGAAAAGAATGCCATAAAGCGCATCATTCAGCATCACATCCAGTCTTTCCACTGCACCGATCGCTGCGATTTCCGGCATGCAGAGGCCTGAACAGTAGTTGCAGAGTCTGATGTATCTTCCAAGTTCTTCACCTACTTCATCCAGAGCTTCTCTCATCAGTCTGAAGTTCTCCTGGGTCGCCATGGTTCCACCAAATCCTTCTGTGGTAGCTCCATAGGGTACATAATCAAGAAGAGACTGTCCTGTGGTTCTTATGACTGCAATGATATCTGCGCCTTGTTTTGCTGCAGCTTTCGCCTGTACCATATCTGCATAGATATTACCCGTTGCCACAATGACATAGAGAAATGGCCCTTTTTTGTCCCCGAACTTCTCCAGCTGAGATTCTCTTATGCTGCGATTGTCTCTGATCTTCTTGACCATCTCTTTCGCAACAGACTCAACCTTCATCTCCACTTCGAATCGGTCGTGTGTAGGAAGCTTCGTAAGGTCCAGTCTGCCTTTTGAGATTTCCTCTGCAATCTCTTGAGGCGACAGTGAAAGCTCCTCCATGGCATTGCCAATATAAAAGGCTGCTCCGTTTTCCATCGCTCCTTTTTCTTTCAGGTGATCTACCACAAGATTCGGCAGTGGAACACCTTCCTCATTGATGCCATCGATGCCCAGAAGCCTGCATACAGTTCTTTCAACAGCTACCGTCGTATGAAGGTCCACAAACCTCTGTGTATCCTCAGCAATATGCCGAGCATAGCTTCTAGCCTCATCTACTTTATTTATATCTAATCTGATTTTACTCATTTGTTTTCCCCTTATTTCAGTAATTTCTTTATTTCAGCAGTGAGATCTTCCTGGAATCCCAGAAATTCGCCTATTTTTACTGCGTCCCCGACAATAGGCGTTCCATCCCATTTTTCCAAGGTGTAATCCATCAGATTCGACAGATGATCCACCTGTTTCTGGCGGTCTTCCTTGCCCCATGTACTATACTCATCCAGATCAACATCGCGTAGTCCACGTACCTGATAGCGATGAATCCCTTTCAGGTTCTTAATATCGTAATGTGTGGCCACCAGCAGAAAATGCTGCTGGTCCTTGAAGAAATTCAGAAGACCTCCAACAATTGCCATCCCTTCAACAGGATTGGTTCCCCTGGCTGGTTCATCCAGCACCATAAGAGAAGGCACATCCTTCATTTCCGCCATGACCTCACTGATTTTCACCACTTCCCCCCCAAAGGAGGACAAGCCCTGATCAGGATTCTCCCAGTCAACAGAAAGAAGATTCATGGTTCCCAGAATCGGCATTTTCATCTCCCTTGCAAAAGGAAGAATGCCCAGCTGCACCAGTGCCACATTCAGAAACAGTGTTTTCAGACTGATGCTCTTTCCGCCCATATTCGCACCGGTGATCACGGTACTGCCTTTTCTGACTTCCAGCGAGATCGGAATGAATTCCCGATTCATTTTCTTCAGGAGTTCTGCAAAGTAAGGATGATATCCTTCCTCCATGTCTATGGCATATCCTTGGCCGATTTCAGGCATCGCCGTCTTATACTCCGCTGCAAGCGCTGCTTTCGCCATAAGAAAATCCAGCTCTCCAATGACATCCATATTTCTTAGAATGCTCTGTGCGTAAGGCTTGATCTGCTGGGTCAGCATTTTTCTGACTTCATGCTCCTTCTCTTCCTCTTTCGCGACAATGCTTCTCCTTATAATGAGAAGCGCATTCTTTTCTTCCAGGCTCTTACCTTCACGGATCTTCTTCTCGATCTCTTTCTTTTCTGACCGGACCCTCTTGAGCTCCACATCATAATCATCATAAAGATAGAAAGAGCTGAGCCCTGTTCCAGAAGGATCAAGAAGCTTTGTAAGCTCATCAAGTTTCTGAATCCTTAATTCATCGCCCAGAACCGCTTCCCTCACTTCTTCGATCTGATGCATTCTCTTCAGAAAGAATTTAATCTCGAAGAGATCAAGCTCGCTAAGTATCAGCCCTTCTTTCGCAGCCAGAATGGTATTTCTGATATCACGAAGCTCGTGTAAATAGAGAAAGATCTCTTCCGATTTCCCTTTGATGGATGCCATCTTGTCCCGAAGATCTCTGGTTCGTTGAAGTTCTCTTTTAAGCTTAGACTCCATTTCTATTCCATAAAAAGACAGTCTTCTTTTATGCTCTTTCCCATAGGGGCTTCCGGTTTTAATCAGGTCCATGATAAACTTCAGTCCCATGTCCTGTTTTTCTTTTTTGCTGAAATGCATCACTTGCCCTCCTTCCACGCTCCTAATCTTTGCATAGGGATTCTTGTCCCTTCCTGAAGTCTTTCCATGAGATTCTTTATATTCACTTCAAAGCCACTTGGATCAAAGGGATTCACGATGATCTTCAGAACCCTTATTTCCTCAACCACCTGCACCCGAATCATCCTGATTTCAAGTTTTCTCATCATATCTGGACTAACAAGAAGTTTTGTTCCATCGCTGATAATAAGATCCCTGTCTCTGAAATTCTTTGATGCCAGAAGCTCCGTGAGAAGCTGATCTGTTACAGCTCCTCTGATATAGATCGCCTCTGTTTCTTCACTCATGAATTTCCGGATCTCTTTTCCGAGTGAAAGTGCCAGTTCTCCCTGCACCTTCTCCCAGTCTCCGTTCTTGACAAAGGCTCTTCCTTCTTCCTCCGGCAATATATACTCCGTCTTTTTCAAGGTCAGAGAATTCACTGCATTCATGGTTTTCTCATAGATCTTATCCATACTCTGACTGACACTCACTCCTGTGCAGAGAACCGATCCTTCTGTCTGGGTGGAGAAAGACATCCGAGACAAAGCTCCATCCACGATGAAAAAGCAGTTTCCGTCTATTTTTCTCACACTCTGCTCTATTCTCTGAAGATCTGCGCTCCTTGATGGACCTGCTATTTCCACAAATCCATCCGATAATGTACGAAAAATGATGATTCTTCCCAGGGCACTGAATACATTGGTGCTTTCCATGATTTCCTTAGTCACATCACATCTTGATAGAAGGCCTTCTGCTGTGGCGATAAGTGTTCCCTCTGGTACATAGATTCTCGGTTTGTCCCCTTTGGACAGAAGATCACTTTCCTCGCCGTCACGCCCGATGGATGTCAGGGCCAGCACTCTACCTTTTGCCTGCAGCTGTGCTTCTTCAATCAGCAGGTTCAGAAAAGAGGTTTTTCCCGTATTCTTTCCCATGCCCATGATCGCCAGTGAAGATAAACGAAACAGGCCTTCCATTCAGGGTCTTGCCTTGCGAAGCGATTCCGAATTTCCGATATTGATGGCATCCCCTTCAAGAAGCGCGGATATGCCTATGTTATCGACTTTTTTCTTCCCTTGGCAGACTTCGCACTGACAGTCATCCTCATACGTATCTGGTTCTGTATAGGTTGTGATGACCCCTTCGAAGTTTCTAAGAATCACCTTATGTGTTCCCTGACTGATCACATAGTTCGGCATCACAGGTATCTTTCCGCCACCGCCAGGTGCATCCACCACAAAGGTAGGCACACTGAATCCTGAGGTATGTCCTCTTAACCCTTCTATGATCTCAATTCCCTTGGATACAGGAGTTCTGAAATGCTCAAGCCCCATGGACAGGTCGCATTGATAGATATAGTAAGGTCTCACTCTGATTTTAACAAGTTCATGCACCAGATCTTTCATGATATGCACACAGTCGTTGATTCCCTTCAAAAGGACAGACTGGTTTCCTAATGGAATTCCAGCATTGGCCATACGTTCACAGGCGGCTTTTGATTCCTCTGTGATTTCGGAAGGATGATTGAAATGTGTGTTCAGCCAGATCGGATGATATTTTTTCAGCATATTCACAAGATCCTCTGTGATTCTCTGAGGCATGACCACTGGAACTCTGGTGCCGATTCTGATGATTTCCACATGGGGAATCGCACGAAGCTTTTTAATGATGGCTTCCAGTCTTGCGTCACTCATCAGAAGCGCATCTCCTCCTGAAAGCAGCACATCACGGATTTCAGGTGTTTTTCTGATGTAATCGATGGCCTTCTCAATCCTGTCGTTGCTCATGGCATTATCTGTCTGTCCTGCAAATCGCCTTCTCGTACAGTGTCTGCAGTACATGGAGCACTGATCTGTAATGAGAAGAAGCACTCGGTCAGGATATCTGTGTGTAAGTCCTGGTACAGGTGAATCCTCGTCTTCATGAAGAGGATCCATGAGATCCGCATCTGAAGTTACAATTTCAAGTGCTGACGGAACAGCCTGAAGCCTCACTGGATCTCTATGATTTTCCTTGTCCATCAGTGTGAGGTAGTAAGGTGTAATCGCCATTCTAAGTGATTTTGTCGCTTTTAATGCACCCGCTTCTTCTTCTATGGTAAGTGGAAGATACTGTTTGAGCTGTTCCACTGTTTCAATTCTGTTCTGCACCTGCCATAACCAGCTGTTCCATTTTTCTTCTGGTACATCTGGAAACATTTCCAACCTGTTATTCTCTGCAAATCTATTCATCTGATACCCCCTTTAAACATAAAGTTCTTCGAATATTTTTCTTAACGCTTCTGATTCTCTCAGTTCCTCTATTGTAATTTCCGCATGACCTTTCGTGTAGCCGTTGCCCACGATCATTGTCACATCTTTCCCTACCCCTTCTGCTCCTAAAGCCGCCTTTGTGAAGCTTGTGGCCATGGAGAAGAAGTAGACGATCCCGCCGTCTCTGACAGGTAATATGGTACTCATTTCTGTGTTCTGCACATTCACCACATTGATGGCAATATCGTACTCTTTGCCTCCGTTCAGCTCAAGTGCTTTATTTAGCACTTCCACTGGCTTTGTGGCATCACCGGAAAAAGCCTTGTGACAGAAGCGGTTCTTAAGAAGCCTCTCAAGCGCTTCCTCTCGCAGGTCTGCTGCCACGACATTTCCAGTAGGACCGACTCGCTTCATGGCTTCATAGGCGCACATCATACCAGATTTTCCAGTGGCTCCCAGAATCAATACACTGTCTCCAGGTTTCACCATCTTCGCCACCTGCGCCGGTGCACCTGCAACATCTAGAGCCGCAAGAGCCAGATTTTCAGACATATCTTCCGGCAGCTTCGCATAGAGTCCGGATTCAAATAGAATGGCTTTCCCTTTCACTTCCACACGGTCGATGTCTTTTTTGATGTCTGTTATTTTTTCAATCTTCAGCGGTGTAAGTGATAAGGAGACCAACGTGGCAATTCTATCGCCCACCTTGAGATCAATCTTGTCTTTTAACGCCTCTCCTATCTCTTCAATGACACCGATGAGCATCCCACCTGAACCGGTGACCGGATTCTGCATCTTTCCGCGCTCTTCGACGATTTCCATGATTTTTCTTGCAATCTTATCCGTATCATGTCCCGCTTCTTCTTCAATCTGCGTAAAACTTGCAGAATCGATATTCAGAGCGATGACATCCACAAGTATTTCATTGTCGTAGATGTCCATATCATTATCAATTTTCAGAGCAGCCTGGGGAAGAACGCCTTGCGGGTGAATAACCCTATGGGTTCCATATTTGCATCCTGTTTTCTTCATTGTCATATCCTCCATACGGTTATTTACTCAGGTTCAGAATCTGTCTTGTTTCATCAGGTGATGCCACTTCTCTGCCTAGAATGCGCGCGAGCTCTACCACTCTTTTCACAAAATCTGCATTTGAGTCAGCCAGCTCCCCCTTTCTAAAGTAGATGTTGTCTTCAAAGCCTACTCTCACATGTCCACCCATAAGGATGGCCATGGTGCTGAGCTGAAGCTGAACTCTTCCGATTCCAGATACGGTGAAGGTGCTTCCTTCTGGAAGAGATTCCACCAGATAGACAAGGTCCCTTGGTTCGCCTGAAATACCTCCATTGACACCCATGACCAGGTTGAAATGCATGGGGTTTTCGATGTACCCTTTTTTCATCAGTCTTATGGCGGTATCGATCATGCTTTTATCAAAGACTTCACATTCCGGTTTGATTCCTCGCTCCTTCATGCGCGTAGCAAACTCTTTGATCATATTTTCTGTGTTGACGAAAATCTCATCTCCACCAAAATTCAGTGTTCCGCAGTCAAGGGTTGCCATTTCAGGATTCAGCTCCAGAGGCTGAAGTCTTTCATCTGCACTCATGCCCACAGCTCCGCCGGTACTAGGCTGAATGATCACATCAGGACAACTATCTCTGATTGCATCCATACAGGCTTCATAGCGGTCTTTACTCTGTGTAGGTGTTCCGTCATCCTCGCGAACATGAAGATGAATGATGGACGCTCCTGCATCATAGGCTTTTTTGGCTTCCTCTCTGATTTCTTCTACTGTGTAAGGCACATTGGGATTATGCTTCTTCGTCACTTCAGCTCCGCAGATCGCCGCTGTAATAATTAGTTTCTCCACTATCTTTTCTCTCCCCTTTGTTTTTCGAGCGGTGTAACACATGTCCCCACTGCTCTGCATACTACAATAGGTTCTTCCAGCACATCACAGGCGGATGCACTAAGGTCGCCTCTGGGAATAATCACCTTTCTTGCCTCGAATTCCATTTTTCTGGAAGTCTTACCTTCTTTTACAATTCTACCTACAGCTTCTATGTAGTCCCCTGCATAAACAGGCGCCAGGAATTCCACTTCTTCATAAGCTCTGAAAAGACCTTCATCCCCATCTCTTCTGATGAGAAGCTCTGTGGCTACATCTCCGAAAAGCATCAGCATTCTGGCCCCATCCACGAGACCTCCTCCATAGTGCGCATCATGTGCACTCATTCTTAACCTGATCATTACTTCCATTATTCTTTCCCCCTTATAATTGAGTAGATCATCTTTCAAAAAAGTGCAACAAAAAAAGAGCACCTTTTATGTTAAAAACATAAATAGCGCTCCATGTAGTACTACATGACAGTGATAGGCTTTGCGCCTTTTCACCAGGATCTGCAGAAAAACCCCTTTTCTGTATTCCTTCGGCGATCAGCTATTCATGGTAAAAGAAGGGTTTCATGTCATTACCATTACCTTCTGGCCGCTCCTCTATTTAAAAATGATGATTATGTTCTTTATCATATCTATTATATGCTGTAATCGTTTAATAAATCAACACCTAGATAATAAATTGTCATATTTTTTTACTATTGTGATGCCCACTTTATTAACCTGCTAATATTTATGCATCATATCTTCGAATTATTAAGAGCAGACGCATATCCATTCTTCTGTCTTTCCGGTATTTTCATCAGAACGCATCAATTTCCCGTTGCTCTTCACACCTGCAACTGCTATACTAACAAAAAAATGGAGGTGTTATCATGTCAGTAAAGAGAAAAATCCTGCTGGATCTGGCGGTCACCCTTGACGGCTATATTGAAGGGAAAAACGGAGAAATCGACTGGTGCATCATGGAACCCGAGATGAACTTCCCTGATTTTCTGAATCAGGTCGATACTATTTTTTTCGGGAGAAAAAGTTATGAGCTCTATGAAGCTTTCCGTCCTATTGAAGATTTCTCACTGGAAGACAAGGCTATATTGGCACAGACAGACGCTAAGATAAAATATGTGTTTTCAAGAACACTTCAGTCCACCGATGCTTACACAGTGATAAGAGATCATCTAACAGATGAAATTGAGAAGATAAGAAATAGGCCAGGAAAAGATATCTGGCTTTATGGAGGATCTGATCTCATCTCTACATTCATGAAGCTTAACCTCATTGATGAATACAGATTGTCCATTCATCCCATTCTTCTCGGAGAAGGAAAACCCCTCTTTACAGACACAAAGAGACTTGGTCTTAAGCTGTTCAAAGTGAATACTTATCCATCTGGCGTCGTCCAGCTCATCTACCACAGAGAAGAGCAAGTAGAAGATAATTCAAAATAAATGATGAGGTGAAGTTACTATGTTTCGTGAACCAAGACGTGAAAACAGGACATTGCCCGAGGACTATATCGAAGAGATTCTGAAAAAAGGAATCTATGGCGTTCTCGCCACCACAGGCACCGACGGGTACCCCTACGCAACACCCTTAAGCTATATTTATCATAACAATAAAATCTACTTCCACTGCGCCCATACAGGGCTTAAAATCGAAAACATAAACAGGAACAACAAAGTCTCTTTCACAGTGGTCACCGATGTGGAAACACTGCCAAATCAGTTTTCCACAAAATATCAGAGTGTGATTCTTTTTGGCAGAGCAGAATTCATTGAAGGTGCTGAAAAAGATGAAGTTCTCACGGAGATCATCAGAAAGTATGCACCTGATTTCACCAGAGAGGGCAAAGCCTACATAACGGGCAAGAAGGACATGACAAGTATCATCGGAATCGACATTGAACATCAGAGCGCCAAAGGCAGGCTGCGGTAGCCATTTAAGCTGCTCATTGAGGTCCTTCGGAGGTGGAGTGGTTTTAGCTCTGTGATATTACTTTTCTCTATCCCATATCCATTTCCTCAAAAAGAACTCAAGCTCTAGATTAATCAGCACAATCCTATTTCTTATCCGGTTCTGATTTAAAACGGACTAATGGCAGATGGAGTCATCCATCTGCCATTTATCGTTATGGTTTATTATAAATCATCAGGATCGATCCATTTCAGCGATCTCTGAACTGCTTTTTTCCAGCCCTTGTAGATTTTCGCGCGATACTCTTCAGTCATATTCGGCATGAATTTTCGATCAAGTGCCCAGTTCTCTTTCAACTCATCCATGCTCTCCCAGTATCCTACCGCAAGTCCAGCCAGATAAGCCGTACCTAATGCGGTCAGTTCTGTAACCACAGGTCTTACAACCGGGACATTCAGAATATCAGATTGGAACTGAAGCAGGAAATTATTCTTTATGGCTCCGCCATCACATTTCATTTCCTTAAGCTTGATACCACCATCCGTAACCATGGCATCCAGGATTTCTTTGATCTGATAGCACTGGCCTTCCACTGCCGCTCTTACAATATGAGCTCTATTCACGCCTCTTGTTATCCCATGAATGGATGCTCTGGCATAAGGATCCCAATAAGGTGCTGCAAGTCCTACAAATGCCGGTACTAGATACACTCCGTTGGTATCCTCCACACTGTTGCAGATTTCTTCAGTATCCGATGCAGATTCAATCATCTTCAGTTCATCTCTTAACCACTGAATCGTCGCTCCTGCTACAAAAGTGTTTCCTTCCAGACAATAATAGACCTTATCATTGATACCCCATGCGATGGTTGTGAGCAATCCGTTTTTGGATTCTACACTCTTGGTTCCGGTGGTCATCATAAGAAATGCTCCTGTTCCATAGGTTGCTTTTGATTCACCCTCTTCAAAACAGGTCTGTCCGAATAGTGCTGCCTGCTGATCTCCAATACATCCTGCAATTGGAATTTCTGCACCGAAGATCTTCGGATCTGTCATTCCGTAGATATAGCTTGATGGTTTCACTTCTGGAAGCATGCTTCTAGGAATATTCAGCTCCTCCAGGAGTTCATCATCCCAGTCCAGTGTATGAATGTTGAAGATCATGGTTCTGGAAGCATTTGAATAATCCGTTGCATGTATTTTTCCTCCAGAAAGATTCCACATGAGCCATGTATCCACGGTTCCGAAAAGAAGTTCTCCTTTCTCTGCTTTTTCCCGTGCACCAGGAACATTATCAAGCATCCACTTGATTTTCGTGCCGGAGAAATAGGCATCACACACTACGCCCGTTTTTTCACGGACTTTCGGTCCCCATCCTCTCGCATTCATATCATCACAGATACTGGCGGTTCTTCTGCATTGCCAGCAGATGGCATTCATAATAGGCTCGCCTGTTTCTTTGTCCCAGATAATAGTCGTTTCTCTTTGATTGGTGATGCCGATTGCTTCAATATCATGCGGGTCTATCCTGGATGATCTGAGAATTGACTTGGCTGTCTCAACCTGAGAATTCCATATGTCCAGTGCTCGATGCTCTACCCAACCGGGTTTTGGATAGATCTGGTCAAATTCCCGATTAAGAGCTTCCATCGGTCTACCACTCTTGTTGAAGATGATTGATCTTGAACTGGTTGTCCCTTGATCCAATGCCATGATATACTTAGCCATTTTTCTTTACCTCCTGTTCGTCATAAAGAAACCTGATAGTAACCGGGCTTTATCTTTCACATCATCCCTCCCTTCTTTTTAATGAAAAGCTTTTTGAAGCATCTCTTCCAGTTCGGTTTTTGTAAGACTGATGGGATTTCCCTTCATGCTGCTTGCACCCATTGATTTCTCGATGATAACAGGGAAATCCTCTTTCTTCATTCCAAAATCCTTGAACTTCGGAATCGACAAATGCCTGCACAAATCCGCAATCCATTTCATTCCGTCCTCTATGGTTGCATTTTTATCGCCTGTAAGAATTTCTGCCACTTCTCTATATCTTTCCAGTGCCTTATTGTCCTTTTCTCTTTCTTCCAGAGCCCTCACATTGGTTTCAATGGAATAAGGAAGTAATCCGGCACAGACAATTCCATGTGGAATCCCATACATGCCACCGATGACACCTGCGAATCCATGAACTACACCAAGTTTTGCGTTGGCCAGTGCAATCCCTCCAAAAAGACTTGCAAGAAGCATTTCTTCACGGGCTTCAAGGTCATCCCCATGATCATATGCTCTTCTTAATGCGCGGGAAGCCAGTCTCATGCCATCTCTACAGAAAGCATCCGTCACAGGGTTCGCCAGATGAGACACAAAGGGTTCAATTACCTGAGTCAGTGCATCGAGCCCAGTACTTGCAGTGACTCCCTTAGGCATGCTGAGCGTAAGTGTGGGATCAAGGAGTACAAGATCAGGGTACATATAAGGACTTCTCAGACTCACTTTGATTTTATGCTCTTCAGAACTGATCACTGCATTTTTGGTGACTTCTGCTCCGGTTCCCGCAGTCGTTGGAATGACGATACAAGGAGCTGAAGGCTTCGTCAGATTCTTACCCTCACCAATGACTTCAAGATAGGAAAGAATTTCTCCATCATTATTCATCATGGCCGCAATAATCTTTCCTGAATCAATGACACTGCCCCCGCCGCAGGCGATGACCATATCACATTTTTCTTCTCTCGCTAGGTCCAGTCCGATTTTTGTCGACTTGAGACTGGGTTCTTCGCTGACCTTGAAATTTACGGATGCGACTCCTTCAGTCTTCAGCAGGTCGCTGATCTTGTCCGCGACCTCGCTTCTTCCTCCTGTAACAAGAAGGACTTTTTCCCCGAAAGATTTTGCCAGCTTGCCAATATTCTTAATGCCTTCTCTTTCAAATAGAATTCTGTCTGATGTTTGAAATTCAAATTTATTCATCATGTTACCTCTTTCTAACCTTCCATCATTTTAACAAATACTTGCCTGTTTCTTGGTCCATCAAATTCACAGAAGTATATCCCCTGATATCCTCCTATGACAAGTTCGCCCTCATCGATGATCATTTCCAGCGAAAAATTGAACAGACTGGATTTGATATGCGCAGCTGAATTTCCTTCTTCATGCTTATAGTTATTTTCAAATGGGACCAGATTGTTCATAGAAGTCAGGATATCGAGCATCACATGAGGATCCTGGTATTCGGTGATGGTGACTGCCCCCGTTGTATGTGGAACGAATAGAAGACAGATACCGGATTTCACTCCGCTTTCCTTTACGAGATTCTTGACTTCTACCGTAATCTCGATCATATCCGTCCTTTCACGTGATTCAACTTTTATTTTATTCATCTGTTCTTCCTCCTAGTACTATTTTATTCATCTTATCTCATGATATCATTATCCACTGGTGAATTGAATGAGAATAAGTATTAAGAAAATGAATAATCTATAACATTTCCAAGTGGAAAATAAGAATCTATTTTCATTATCTAGATGCGCTGATCCTTTGCATATAGAAATCCTTTGACCTACACAGACTGATAGAATAATGGAGCAAAGTCGATTCAAGAACCTGATTGAAAAATCAAAGTCTTACTTGATTCATTACACTTGATCTCTAATAATTGTGCATTCTGTCAATAGATTAAAGAATCGTTATGGATTACGATGGATACAAATATAATATTTAGAGGAGCTGAAGGATTTTGGCAAGTGTAGAATTAGAAAATGTATGGAAAATGTATTCAGGAAATGTAGAAGCAGTAAAGGACTTTAATCTTAAAATTGAAGATAAGGAGTTCGTCATCTTTGTAGGACCATCAGGTTGCGGAAAATCTACAACATTAAGAATGATTGCTGGACTTGAGGAAATAAGTAAGGGTACAATAAAGATAGGAGATCGAATCATCAATGATGTGGACCCTAAAGATAGAGATATCGCTATGGTTTTCCAGAATTATGCTTTGTATCCTCATATGTCTGTATATGACAATATGGCTTTCGGTCTCAAGCTCAGGAAACTTCCAAAGGCTCAGATCGACGAAAAGGTCACAGAAGCCGCAAAAATTCTCGATATTGAACATCTTCTTAAAAGAAAACCGAAAGCATTATCCGGTGGACAAAGGCAGAGAGTCGCTTTAGGACGAGCCATTGTCAGAGACCCTAATGTATTTCTTATGGATGAACCACTTTCAAATCTGGACGCCAAACTAAGAGTACAGATGAGAACTGAAATCTCAAAACTTCATAACCGTCTGGAAACAACCTTTATCTATGTTACACATGACCAGACAGAAGCCATGACCATGGGCACTCGAATCGTAGTCATGAAAGATGGGATCATCCATCAGGTGGATGCACCTCAGGAAATCTATGACCATCCAGCCAACATGTTTGTTGCCGGTTTCATCGGTTCTCCACAGATCAACTTTTTAAAAGCTCAGGTAGTCTCAAAAGACGGAAAGGTCTATCTTGAATATGATAAGATATTGATTCCTCTTTCTGATGTAAACGAAAAAATCCTGCAGGATAAGAACCTCATAGATAAACAAGTCGTATTCGGTGTAAGACCGGAGCATATCAGTTATGAGGCAGAAGCCATAGAAAAATTCGGCACACCTACCTTTGAAGCGAAAGCAGAAGTAACCGAAATCATGGGTGCAGAGTCTTATCTCTACTTCTCAAATGATAAGGAAGATATTACAGTCAGAGTAAATGGTAATACAAAAATCAGACCTGGCGACATCGTTAAACTGGCCTTCAGAGGCGATAAAATTCATGTTTTTGATATAGAAACAGAGGTCACATTATTCTAAGGAGCGCTTTATGATGATCAATCCCGAAAATACTATGGACAACATAGCACCCTCTGCTCGGAACTTAAATTCGATCAGGAGTGCTGAAATAAAAAGAGAACTAGGGAATAAGTTTAATACTTATTCTCCAATTCTCGTTGGAACCATAGAGAAGCATGAGGCATTGTTATTATTAAGCACATACTTTGGGGATGAAGCTAAAATAATCGAATTAGAAGAAAGTCTACTTGTACTGATAGAGTATAGCAAGATTGAAGATGTGGCAGAAGCATTAAACACGGCTTTCCTCGAAAATTTCTTTAATTCGTCCTCAGTGCTCTATTTCAGAAATGGTAGAAATATGACACTGGAAGAAAAGATCACGGCACTGCTTAACAATTACGATCTTTTGCGTCGTACGAACAAAGCCATACGCATAGCAGCATCTGAAGATCTTACCCTTCTTGCTTTGGTTGACGGATTGTCTGATGAAATGAAGAGCAGTTATATAACCAAGATTGCTCCCTATTATAACCAGCTGTCTCCTGAACTTAAACTGACACTTTCCATTTTTTTCGATCAGAATCTTTCCATGAGTAAAACAGCAAAGAAATTGTATATTCACAGAAATACCCTGACCTATCGAATTGGTAAGATCCAGCAGATCACAGGACTTGATATCAGAAAGATCAATGAAGCCTTGATACTTGTCCTATCATCTTACCTGATTCCGGATTCTGAATAACATCGCTATCTAGTCAAAAAACACCTCTCGGGTTTTCCCTGAGAGGTGTTTTATTATGCGATACTTTATCTATCACTCGAAAAACTAAGTGTCCTATGCCTTTATTGAGTGCTACAGTTTTTCCGCAATAAAAAAGCTCTCAGCATAAGCTGAGAGCTATGGCTCCGCGAAAAGGATTTGAACCTTCAACCTATCGGTTAACAGCCGAGTGCTCCACCGTTGAGCTATCGCGGAATAATGTAACTGGCGACAACCTACTTTCCCACAGGGCCTCCCCTGCAGTATCATGGGCTCC
>CAZXUT010000060.1:0-19929 GCA_964643785.1 uncultured Proteiniclasticum sp. | reverse complement strand
GCCAGCATATTCTCTATATATACATTACCCAATGTTCAGAAAGAACCCATTTCTGCGTCAATCCTTTTGTTTGCTCTATTTATGCTATCTTGCCCAGTCATGCAATAGTGCTCTCATGACCTGGACACCATAGGCAGGTTCATTTTTATTCACAGAAGTCTTCAGATAGATCACTTCACCAAGAGGATCGTTTAACGAAAGCTTTTCCCCTTTAATGACCCATATGGTCTTGTAATGACCAGGTTTCGTACCAAGCCTTTCTTCGCCTAGACCATCTGTAAAATAGATCAGGAGCGTATTTCTCAGATTTTCATCTTTCAGATGCTGGAACACCGGAGTGAACTTTGTCCCTCCTCTTCTTTTGAGAAGTGGCTGAATATCATTGAAAGACTTGATTTTATAATCACGCCTCACTTCATTGTCACACTCGATGATTCTTATGGATTCACTGTAGGCATGGCTCAGCGTCACGATTTCCTTTAAGAAATCCCGCATGGACTTGTCGTCTATGCTTCCTGAAATATCCACCGCAACCGTGAGATCAGGTATATGATTTTTCAGTTCCCCTCTTAAATCGAGTCTTTCAGGCTGTCTTCTGTTCACACGTGTGACTGTTTTCTTCTTCCCTTTGGGAAGTGTTCTCAGTGCTTTTCTGATTATATTCGTCCAATGGACTTCTCCTTTTAAGTTTCCTCTTACAATCCTCAGAATCTCATCCGGAATTCCGTTTCTTGAAGCCATCTGGAGCGTCGACTTCAATTTATCTTTCACTTCATCGCTTTCCTCATCTTCAGATTCCACCCACTGATCATGGACTTCCTCATAGTTGACTGCATCAGATTCAGCCAGCTCCTTGGCTTCTTTCGGATGCAAAAGGATTGCCTTATGAATTTCTTCCGTGTAAAACTCCAAGGTTTCATTGGTCTTCAGATTAAGGTCGAATCTCATATTCACTGTATTTATTCTTTCCACAAATGCTGGAAGATGATTGATGTACTGATTGACCGAAATATCCATGGCCAGATTGATAGCGAGCTTTCTGTACTTATTCTTCAGAATTCTCTCTCTTGCGTGATGTTTAAGCAGGATATGTAGAATCTCATGCTTGATCAGTGCCACAGCTTCCCTTTCTTCAAGTTGAAGAAACATGGGCGGGCTGAACATGAAATGAATCTTATTGCCTTTAAGCACACTGGCTGTAGGAAAGGCGAGGTTGAAATCAATCTCTCGAATGGTGTCTCCCAAAAAAAGAGCATAGTAATCTTCTCCCCCGTTGAGCATCTTAAAGGAAATCTCGTTTAGATAGGTAAAGAAATCCTTATTGAAACCCTTGCGGAGAAGACCATCTTCCATATACTTCTGAAGGTCAAAAAGCAGTTCTCTTCTTTTCTCCATCAATATATC
This sequence comes from uncultured Proteiniclasticum sp., assembly GCA_964643785.1. Lineage (GTDB taxonomy): Bacteria > Bacillota > Clostridia > Clostridiales > Clostridiaceae > Proteiniclasticum. The sequence continues at coordinate 18,525 of CAZXUT010000060.1, read as the reverse complement.
TTTTTCATGAAACTCTCTGTTGAAATTAAGATCTACCATAACAATCGAAGAACCCCTCTATAAATGTATCTGAATTAAGAAGTAGTGGATAAACATCAGGATAATCGCTCTTCAGCTCCTTCATCACAGAAATCCTTAAATCCTTCGGCATCAGATTCAGTACTTCTGAAAATCTGTCTCCATGTTTCTCCGTCATACGGTCTCGTAGTTTAAGTATCATGTTTTTCGCCAGTATATATAACCTTGAATGGCTTGCCTGGGTGATTTCATCACGAACGAACTGTCCCAGCACTTCCATCTCAAAAAGGTCCTCAGGTGAAATAAGCGGATTCCTGTTCTCTTCCAGGAAGGTCGTGAATTCCTGGGCGAGCTTTGTTCCCACGTTTCCCTTCACCAGATGATATAGGGTCTTGTCTTCATAGTTTCTCTTCTCAAACACTTTCAGTGCATTGGAGACTCTTTCCCAGCTTCTAGGCGTTGCCTGAATATATTCATCGTCACTGCTGTAACTTAAGTATTCTCTGAAGTTTGATATAAACTGAAGGACCTGCTCATGGATCTTTCCTTCTTCCATTCCCCACCGGATCCATTCTTTGGAATCAGAATCCATGTTGAACCAGACGAACCGGTCTTCCTGTGCAGAATCCATATCCACCACCTGATAATCTGTTTCCTTGAAGGAATCCATCTTGCTTGTAGGATTCATGGCCGCTGCCACAAGGACTCTGTCAGAAAGCTTATACCCGTTGATCTCACGGTTTAGTATGAGGTTCATGAGCTCCTGCTGCACGCTGTGATCGCATCGGTTGATTTCATCGATGAAGAGCATGACCATGCCTGGATTGTTCTGTAGCCATGTATCGATCTCCATGAGTTTATGGTGGGTTGCATAGAAGGTCTTTCCTCCCACCACCATGGGCAGTCCGCCGATTTCACCTTCTTTCAGAAGATTCGCATCGATGTTCACCAGATACATATCATTCTTTTTCGAGAAATCCTTGATAAGAGAAGTCTTTCCGATTCCGCTTTCCCCTATGATCAGCGGTACAGCGCGACTGAGGAGTGCAAGCTCCACCGCTTCAAATGTTTCTTTATAATTCATTTCTATTCTTCTCCTATCTGCCCAGTACGTAATCAATGAGTTTCTGTTTTGTGCTTCTTGATCCGTGATCCCTGATATAGTTCACCTTGTTGATATCCAGTATCTGAAGCTCCATGAAATCCCTGATATATTCTGGAGATACATCATCGCTTCCGAATTTCTCCTGAAGCACCTCAAAAAGCATCTCCATATCCAATGAATCATAGATGTATTTTACAATCCTGATATTGGCCAGAAGAAACTTCTTCAGCTGCTCGTCACTGTAATCTCCTACATAGGTGATGGCCTGTTCACTCTTTGAAATGGCCAGGACCTTTGCTTCGAGACACGGGTTTTTAACATATTTCAGTGCACTCCAGAAGCTTTTCACCGCTTCCATCTGGACCTCACACGCCGGGTCTTTCATATACTGGATTGAATCAAAATCTCTCTTTACCGCTTCCAGTTGAAGTTCGAGACTCTGCTCCTTGATATACTGAATGGACCATCCCTTGTTTCTCACCGCTGCGAGATTTACCTCGTAAGGTGCATTTTTTATAAACCGCAGGCTGTTCCATCCACCATTGACGGCTGTGATCATTACAGCCAAAGGAGGATTTTTGATATGCTGAATAGAGGAAGGTGTTTTTTTCACCGCTTCCATCATCACATCAAAAGAGGGATTCATAATATGTCTTATTTCATTTCCATTTCTTTTCACTTGTAACAGTTCTTTTTCTTGTTCCATTTATTCCTCACATCATTTCTATAAGTTTACTGATCTCAATTCACATCATCCATTATACTATTAAATTTTACAAAACTAAAGTAGCATGTGTAAAGGCAGTCAAATATTCAATCTGACTGCCTGAGAAATTATTCTTATCTGAACCTGTTGATTTCTTTTCTGACCAGAAGATGCAACTGATTGAGGTCTGATACATCGCCATAATCGATGAGTTTATTCAGCTGAGTCTGAAACCTAGATGCTTCCTGTATTTTGTTTAATGACATCAGATAAAGAATATCATTCATTATTGAGGATACAATTCCAGATTTGACTTCAAAGAGTTTCTGCGCATCCTTGATCTCATCTTTGATATCCAACATTGTCTGGTCCAGCTGATAAGCTGATTCTGCAGCTTCTTTCAGCTTGCTCTTGATCTTTTCAGGTATGCTCTGTTTGTATTTATAGTTTAGGCTATGCTCCGTAACTGCCCAGAAGTTCATAGCCAGGGTTCTGATCTGAATCTCTGCTATGACATTGATCACTCCCTGAGCCATATTCACCGGATACTGAATGATCATATGATAGCTTCTGTACCCGCTGGGCTTCACGTTGGTGATATAGTCCTTTTCATAAAGAATTTTCATATCCTGTCTGCTTCGTAGAAGATTCACCACAGTCTCAATATCATCAACAAACTGACACATAATCCTTATGCCTGCAATATCTTCCAGTTCCATGGCCAGACGGTCATGAGGGATCTCGAATTTATTGGCTTTTTCAAGCATGGAAGATATTTCCTTGACTCGTCCCGTGATAAATTCAATAGGTGAATAATCATTTTTTCTTCTGAATTCAGTTCTGATTGCCCTAAGTTTTACTTTCAGTTCCTCTACAGACTGCTCATAGGGAATCATAAATGTTTTCCAGTCTTTATTGGCCATATCAGCACCTCACACACCTGAATCTGTTTCTATAAATGTATCTACTTCTATATTATACCAAATTTTTGTCTATAGTTATTCTTTTTGTGATAAGAAGCTTACCTTTCTGACTAGGCTTCTTGGCAGGAGCTTCGTGATGACAGGCACAATTCTTTCAAATGTTCCAGGTACAACAATGGCTTTGCCTCTCAAAAGCCCAAGATATCCGATATCAGCCACTTTCTTCGCTTCCATGATAAAGGATTTTGCTGTATCTGTCTTCTGCAGTTGAGCACGTTCCTGGAAGTTCGTCCTTACTGGTCCTGGACATAATGCAGTTACTTTAACTCCATCTTTTTTCAGTTCTTCATGCATCGCCTCTGACAAGCTGAGCACATAAGCTTTTGAAGCATAGTAGTTGGCCATGACAGGTCCAGGCATGAAAGCAGCCAGAGAAGCCACATTCATGACATATCCGTAATGTCTCGCTGCCATGAGTGGAACGAAAAGCTTATTCATCTGTAGAAGTGACAGGACGTTGAGCTTCACTAAGTCTTTTTCCGTTTCATAATCTGTGGCTATCAATCTGCCGAAGCTGCCGAATCCTGCATTGTTTATAAGAAAATCTACTCTGATTCCTCTTTTCTCCACTTCATCATAAACCTCATCCGGTGCCTCTTCGCGGGTCAGATCTTTTGCAAGAATCAATACCTCTACTTTGTGTTCTGCTTCAATCTTTTCTTTAATCTCCATGAGCTTACGCTCCGTGCGGGCAACCAGAATCAGATTGATTCCGTCCCTTGCAAAATTCAGTGCGATTTCAAGACCAATCCCTGATGTAGCTCCGGTGACTAGTGCATATCCTTCCATAATTCCATCCTCCTAAAATATATCTATTTTTTTATTATAATACTCGTACCTGAACTAAGTCTTATCTACCAACTATAATCCTTCTACCATCTTGAATGCACCATCAAACTGCGTCCTGTAAAGTTCATGATAGATGCAGCCTTCTTCCATGAGGCTTTCATGGGAACCTCTCTCGACAATTTCTCCCTGATCCATCACAAGAATCTCATCAGCATCCATGATTGTGGACAATCGATGGGCAATGACAATACTTGCACTCTTTTCAAGAAGTGGTCCAATGGCATCCTTAATCAGTTTTTCAGACAAGGAGTCCAGTGCTGATGTGGCTTCATCAAACACAATGATTACAGGCTTTCTTAATAGCACTCTTGCAATGGAGATCCTCTGTTTCTGACCACCTGAAAGCTTCATGCCTCGATTTCCTACCGCTGTATCGTACCCACCCGGAAGACTTTCGATGAATCCATGAATGTTTGCCTCTTTACAGGCTTTGATCATTTCCTCTTCTGTTGCATCTTCTTTTGCATAAAGCAGATTCTCTCTTAACGTTCCATTGAAAAGGTAGGTATCCTGGGAAACAATGCCGATATTTCTCCTCAGATAGCTGAATTTCAGATCCCTTATATCCACTCCATCAAGGGTTATTTCACCTTTCGTCACATCATAGAGTCTAAGCAGAAGATTCGTCAGAGTTGTTTTTCCTGCTCCAGAGGGACCAACCAATGCTACGGTCTTTCCTTTTTGAAGACTTATATTGATATCCTTCAGTATATCAATCCCTTTATCATAACCAAATGATACATTTCTGAAAGTCAGCTCACCATGGCAATAAGAAGGATCCTTCGCGTCTTTACTTTCCTCTACTTCTACAGGAATATCAAGATACTCGAAAATCCGTGAGAATATAGCTGAAGAGCGGATCACATCCACCTGGATATTGAAAAGTGAATTTATTGGTCCATACATCCTGCCAAGAAGTGCCACCATGACGGTGATGTCTCCTATGGTGAGCTTATCGTTTCCATAAGTGATGATGAGAATTCCGCCCACAAGATAAATCAGCATGGGTCCCATGCTGGTAAATACGGACATCACAACTCTGAACCATCGTCCAGCCATGCTTTCTCTGATGTTCAGTTTCAACAGATTTCTGTTCCTCTCATCAAATCGGTTAAGCTCATATTCCTCTTTGACAAAGGTTTTAGACAGCATCTGTCCGCTCACGCTTAAGGTCTCATTTAAGATCTGATTGATTTCATCATGGTGCTTTCTGGATTCCATGGTCAGGTTCCAGCGGACCTTCCCTACTTTTTTTGTAGGAAGTATAAAGAGTGGTACAATAATCAGTCCCACTGTAGCAAGAATCGGATCTTTTCCATACATAGTTACAAGTGCAATAACAAGCGTCACACCATTTTTTATGATGCTCGTCAATGTTAAGGTGATGATACTTTGCACTGCTGATATATCGGTGGTCATTCTGCTGAGAATATCTCCCTGCCTTGTTTTTGTATAGAAGCTTTGTGACATCTTCTGAAGATGCTTATACATGGCAGCCCTTATATCTCTTGTGATATTCTCACCTACGAATACATTGAGGTAACTCTCCAGAACGCCGATGAGGTTAGATAGAATAAGCACACCCAGTGACATCACAAGGAGCGATCCAAGCCTAGTAAGATTTCCGCTGATGAGCCCTTCATCGATGATTTTTCCTGTCAGAATTGTGGGCAGAATACCAAAATATGAGGATGCGATGATAGCAGTTACACTAAGAAAAAGATAGCCTGAGTATGGCGCAAGATAACTGAATATCCTTCTCATGAACTGGATTGTAATTTTAGGACGGCTTTTCTTCTCTTCTTCGCTCAGAAATCCCCTGCTTCCTCTTTTGTCGGCTCCTGCCATTTATTTCCCCCCTTCTTTATCTTGCTTTTCAAGTTCACTGATGAGCTTCTCACTGATGGCGCAGAACATTTTCTGCTCGTCTTCACTGAGCACTTCACTGACTAGTCTTCTGTCCTCTTCTCGGACAGCTTTGGCCTCCATGAGCATCTTCTCACCCGCAGGCAGTATGAAGAGCTGAACCCTTCTCTGATCCTCAGGGTGTGCATCTCTTCTTACAAGTGCTTCCGATTCCATCCTTGCGATCCGTTCACTTAAAGATGCTGGCCTGATTTCCAGCCTCTCTGCCAGTTCCTTGGGTGAAATTCCAGGACTTCGTCCTAGAACGGAAAGCATTCTAAGCATCCCCCTGGAACTTCCTCCTTCTGGTCTTTCTCTTCTTTTCATCATTCTCACCAGCTTCAAGGCGCTGCCTAGCACATCGTATTCGCTTTTCTGATTATTATATTCATTCATTTTACATTACCCCTTTTTAGTTAGGCACCTAACTTTCTCCTTTTATTATATTAGGTACCTAACTAAAAGTCAAGTGCTATGGCTCCTCTTCCCATCCATTTGAAACTATTCAATAGATATATTGTTTTTTTTGTAACTATTTTTCTGTGTACAAAATATATACTATACTCATTAATAATGTATGCCAAGGGGGGAAGCCATGAAGAAAATTCTTGTCATAATCAGTATCTCTATCCTTACCCTGACAGCAGCCTGCAGCGGAAAAATTGTAACTGATAATGCAGTGACACCTGACTCAGAACCTGCCATCTCGACCCCGGACACGGAGGCCCCATCACCTGATTCCACACCAGACTCTCCAAGCCCTGACGTCGACCCTGTATGGTATGGGGAAGGCTTTCTGGTTCCTGAAGACAGAATCAATATCCTGCCTGACATTTCTCTGATTCCGGAGAAGGATAACAATCCAGAAAGCTACCTCATCAGAAACGAAAGTGAAGAGGTTATCTGGTTTGGCGCCAACGACAGAATCGAGCTGAAGACACCTGATGGCTGGAAAAGAATTCAGGCCATTGCCGAGGCTCCTGCCATAGGCTACATGCTTGAACCTCAAAAGGATGAAAAGCTCTGGATCAGAAGAGACAATAGGATCGATATGATTGAGGGAACTTACCGTGTGATCATGGAATTCAATCTCACTGAAACGGACATAACAGGAAAAGATGGACCTGGAGATGAGGCCTATTACCTCAGCGCGGAATTTGAAATCAGAGACTAGGAAACAATCCATAACTTCATGAGAACTGAAAAAGCGTCCCGCTTCAAATAAGAAGCCGGACGCTTTTTTTCATCATATATCTATCAGATTTATCTGTTTTCTCTAGCAGTTGTGTATGTATGAAAGCACCGGACAAGTATCACTTATCCGGTGCTTTCATACATTTTGCTGTTATCCGATCAGTTCCTTGACCAGCTTTACTACATTCGGAACATTGAAGCCGAACTTCTCCATGACGATTTCTCCAGGAGCGGATGCTCCGAAGGTGTCGATACCAAGAATCTTTCCTTCATCTCCAGTATATCTTTCCCATCCAAGTGGATTGGCCAGTTCAATTGCCAGTCTCTTTTTCACAGATGGATTCAGAACGCTTTCTTTATAAGCTTTGTCCTGTTTCTCAAACAGATCCCATGAAGGCATTGAAATGACAGCCACATCAATTCCTTCCTTCTTCAGCTCCTGCTGCGCATCATATGCCAGAGTAACTTCAGACCCTGTAGCTATAAGTAGAGCATCACTTACTTCTTTTTCTGAAGGAGATACAATGTAAGCACCCTTCTTGACGCCTTCTACAGCAAGAGCTGCAGAAAGAGGAAGTGTTGTCAGGTTCTGTCTTGATAGTGCCAGTATGGTAGGTGTTGATTCTGATTCCAGTGCCACTTTCCATGCTGCCATGGTTTCATTTCCGTCAGCAGGTCTGATGACAGAAAGATTCGGCATGGCTCTGAAGGAAGGAAGATGCTCGATAGGCTCATGTGTTGGGCCATCTTCTCCTACAGCAACACTATCATGTGTAAATACATAGGTTACAGGTAGTCCCATGAGCGCGGATAATCTTACCGCTGGTCTTACATAATCAGAGAATACGAAGAACGTTCCTCCGAAGACTCTCAGTCCACCATGCAGATGTACACCATTCATCATGGCACCCATAGCAAATTCTCTTACACCGAACCAGATGTTTCTGCCATCTCTTTTCTCTGGTGAGAAATCTCCGGCACCCTTGATTTCTGTTTTGTTGGAACCTTGAAGGTCAGCTGATCCTCCGAATATGGATGGAAGCTTCTTTGCAAAGAAGTTGATTGCATCGCCTGATGCACTTCTTGTAGCAACACCTTTTCCTGCTTCGTAGACAGGCATACCCTCTGCTAAATCTGCAGGAAGCTTACCGTCGATGGCATCATTTAGCTCATTGGCAAGTTCTGGATACTTTTCGCTATATGCTGCAAAAAGTTCATCCCATGTCTTGTTTTTCGCTACGCCATTTTCTTCTATGTGGTTTCTGAAGGTCTCATAAGCTTCATCTGGAACAGTGAATTCCTCGTGATTGTACTGGAAGAACTCCTTTGTGATCTTTACGCCTTCAGCGCCTAGTGGAGCACCGTGAGCCTTTGAAGTACCAGCTGATGGTGAACCCATTCCGATGATGGATTTAATTTCAATGATGGTAGGTCTGTCGGCAACCTTTTTCGCTTCTTTGATGGCTTCATCAACAGCTTCAAGATTGTTCGCATCATCGACTCTCAGGTAATGCCATCCGTATGCTTCGTATCTTTCTTTCACATTTTCAGAGAATGCCTTGTCAAGGTCTCCATCCAGTGAAATATCATTGGAATCATAAAGCATAATCAGTCTGCCCAGTTTCATGTGCGCTGCTAGAGAAGAAGCCTCATGTGAAACCCCTTCCATGAGATCTCCGTCACCACATAATGCATAGGTATAATGATTTACGACATCAAAACCCTCTCTGTTGTACTTTGCAGCCAGATGGCTCTCTGCCATGGCCATTCCTACAGACATGGCAATACCCTGTCCAAGAGGCCCAGTGGTCGCTTCTACGCCGGCTGTGTGACGATATTCTGGATGTCCTGGCGTTTTGGATCCCCATTGTCTGAAGTTCTTGACTTCTTCCATAGGCAGATCATAACCAGAAATATGAAGCAGTGAGTAAAGCAGTGCAGATCCGTGACCTGCTGAAAGAACGAACCTGTCTCTATTGAACCAGGTAGGATTCTTTGGATTATGCATCATGTTATTAGCCCACAATACATAAGAAAAAGGAGCAGCCCCAAGTGGCAGTCCCGGATGTCCTGAGTTCGCCTTTTCTACAGCATCAATTGATAATGCTCTGATGGCATTGATGGTAAGAACGTCATTATTATTGTACATGTTTACCTCCATAAAATTGCTGATAAAGAAACATTTTCCCTACCAGACTATATTGTATCAGTATCTGATTTTTACTCTTTGATTATGATCGGATCGAAATTTATAAAGTCGCATGAAGTGAGAATATACTCTACTCCGCTGCGATATCCTGTCATGACTCGTTGAAGTGATTTCCCGTGAAGATGACCATAGATGACTTTTTCGACTCCATACTCTTCAAATATATCAGTAAAATCGGAATCTTTAAAGGTCTCATTCACGGGTGGATAATGGATCATCACGATAATTTTCTCATATCCTGCCTTTTTTGCCTTATCCAGAGACATTCTCATTCTCAGGATTTCTCGCTTGAAGATTTTCTCATCCTCTTCCTTGAAAAGAGCACTGCCAGGCAAGACCCATCCTCGAGTGCCGCAGATGGCATAATCCTCATAGACGAAGAAATTATTCTGGATGAAATCCATATTATCGTACATGCTGTTGAGCTTAGTGATGCTCCCCCACCAGTAATCATGGTTTCCTTTAATAAGAATCTTACGACCAGGAAGGTTTGCCACAAAATCCAGTTCCTCTTTGCTTGAATCCATATTCATGGACCAGGAAAGATCCCCTGCCAAAAGCACTGTATCCTCATCCTTTATTCTCTTCAGCCAGTTTTCTCTGATCTTCTGATCATGGTCTTTCCATTCTTCAGAAAAGATATCCATGGGTTTGTCTCCATTTAAGGAGAGATGCAGGTCTGATATGGCAAATAGTGCCATTACTTTGTTATCAGGATTCTATAAATTTTCTTTTTGCCTTTTTTTACCAGTAGATAGTTGTCTGTAAAATCCTCTTCCTTTAATTTATGATCGATATCAGTGATTTTTTCTTCTTCGATACTGACACCACCCTGCTGCATATTTCTTTTACCCTCTGATTTTGAAGGGAATACTCCACCTGCGAGGAGAATTTCTAAAAGAGGCAGCTCCAGATCTTCTTTTCTGATTTCCACGGTCGGAACATTTGATAAATCCGTTCCTCCGCCGAATAGTGCTTCTGCTGCACTACGTGCTTTATCCGCTTCTTCTGTTCCATGCACAAGCTTTGTCACTTCATAGGCAAGAAGCTTCTTCGCTTCATTGATTTCCTGTCCTTCCAGAGCTTCGATTCTTTCGATTTCATTAATATCTACGAAGGTGAGGAGCTTCAGACATTTCACAACGTCTTTGTCATCCACATTTCTCCAGTACTGGTAGAAATCATGTACTGGTGTCTTTTCAGCATTCAGCCAAAGCGCTCCGTTCACAGTTTTTCCCATCTTCTGTCCTTCTGAATTTGTCAGAAGTGTACAAGTCATGGCAAAGGCTGTCTTTCTTTCTTTTCTTCTTACAAGATCGATTCCAGCAAGCATATTGGACCACTGATCATCACCACCAAGCTGCATGGTGCATCCGTGGTTCTGATTCAGATAAAGGAAGTCATATCCCTGCATCAGCATATAGTTGAATTCAAGGAATGATAAACCTTTCTCTAATCTCGCTTTGATGCTTTCTGCTCGAAGCATATTATTCACTGAGAAGTGAACACCGATGTCTCTAAGGAAGTCGACATAATTGAGATTCATCAGCCAGTCCGCATTGTTTAAGAGCAATGCTTTATCATCACTGAAATCAATGAATCTTTCCATCTGCTTCTTTATTCCGACTATGTTTTTCTCAATATCATCTCTTGTCAGCATGGATCTCATGTCCGTTTTCCCTGAAGGGTCTCCGATCATTGCTGTTCCTCCACCGAGTAAGGCAATGGGCTTATGTCCTGCTTTCTGCATATGTGACATAAACATCATGGCGATGAAATGTCCCACATGAAGGCTGTCAGCTGTAGGATCGAATCCGATATAGAAGGTTACTTTCTCTTCTTCCAAAGCTTTCTTGATCTCTTCTTCATGGGTAATCTGCTTGATATATCCCCTTCTGGTTAATTCTTCAAATACACTCATTTTCACAACTCCTGACGCTATTTTCTACATCTTAGTATACCTAATAACTTCCGAATTGTGAAATGAAAAATCGGTGAACCTTCAATTCACCGATTTTGTACACTTTATGATATAGGATCAGGGAACTTTCTGACGAGTTCCCTGAAGAATTCTCCCACGATCAAGACTATCTTCATACAGAGCCAAAGAAAAAGAACCTTCATCTGTGAAAGCTCTTTTTCTTTGTACACGGGTTATCTTATATGTTTGATTACCCACTTATAATGTTTCTTATGTACATACACTTCATAAATTTTAGAATATCCTGGAGGTGTCTTTTCCTCCTTTTTCTTTTTCTTTTTCTTTTCATCATCGGAGTCTCTGATCTTCGTCACAAACTTGATATCATGTGAGCGCAGCATGTTACGGATTTCATTGAACTTCTCAACAGAAACACCTCGATAGATTTCTTTCCTGTTCCATAAAAAGATCATTAAAATCTCCCTCCGTGAACTAACCCACAAGTTAAATCAAAAAGCTCCAATTTTAATCGGAGCTCAAAAAGGTTAACTTAGAACCTTATATTTTTCTAATTCAGATATAGCGAGTTCACCCTCATCATGCATCGCAATAAAGAGATCAATATCATTGGCCTCAGAGAAATTCTGCAGTTTTTCAAAAATCTTTTCTGATGTTTCGCTCTTCTTGTCCATACCATTGAAAAGACCATCCACAAATATTGTGGTTATATCATAGTTTGTTGAAATGATTCCACAAAGGAATCCGTAAATAGACCTATAGTCAGTGAGTCCGTAGGTATCTGCATCGATAAAACGGATCTCTCGGTTAAGCTCATGAATTGCACGTGAATCATCATCGACAAAAACAACATTCCCTTTGGCTGTTTTGACTTTTTCATTGGCAAGAGCTACCATCTTTTTACTTTTTCCTGATCCCCTCTTGCCATAAATTACCTGTATCATGTCAATCACTCCCTTTATAAATTTTGTCATGTAAACCTTTAAACTATGACTTAATTATATAATTATCCGAAAATTTAGTCAAACCATAAACCCGGTTTTCATGGCAGTTCTTGAATTAATTTTCTCTTTATCGAAAAGTTTAACTGCTTATTCCGAGTATTCATTATCAGACTCGTAATTTATCTCTCTGACTTCGATTTTTTTTGCTTTTCATTATTCACTTTGTGAGAATAATCTGATATAATAAAATTGCCGAAAGGTAATAATATTTAGACACAGTAATTTTCTTAGTTATCCAGGCCCTTAGCCTCAGAAAATCTAAAAAAATACTGTTGCTAAGGAGGAAAAAAAATGGAAGACAAGAAAATCATTTGCAGAGACTGCGGAAACGAATTTTTATTCACCGTTGGTGAACAGGAATTCTACAAAGAAAAAGGATTTGAAAACGAACCAGTAAGATGTCCTGATTGCAGAAGGGCAAGAAAATCTGAAAGAAACAATCAGAGAAGATAATCCTTTAAAGGTAGTTACATTGTAGCTACCTTTTTTCATTGATAAAAGTTATAATAGAATTTATAAGTATCGTATACAGCGCGTTAGAAGTGTGATGTATAAAATCTGATCGATTAAATACTAGAAAGACATGGAGGATATATTTGTGGAAGAGAAGAAAAAAATTGTATTAAGTGCCATCAAACCATCAGGTGAAATCACCCTGGGAAATTATCTGGGTGCGATCAAGAACTGGATCGGTTTTCAGGATGAGTATGAATGTTTTTACTGCATTGCAGACTTACACGCCATTACGGTAAAACAGGAACCAAAGCTACTCAGAAAAAGAGTTCTGGAAATTCTTGCCATCTATATCGCGTCAGGTCTGGATTACAATAAAAGCACCTTATTTGTGCAATCCCATGTACCTGCTCATTCAGAAGCAGCATGGATTCTGACCTGTAACTCGAATATGGGTGAACTTTCAAGAATGACCCAGTATAAGGATAAAACAGCAAAACTGAAGGAAAATACGTCCATTTCGGCTGGTCTGTTTAATTATCCTGTGCTCATGGCAGCAGATATTCTGATTTATAATGCGGACTTTGTTCCGGTAGGACTTGATCAGAAGCAGCATGTGGAGCTTGCACGTGATATCGCACAGAGATTCAACTCAAACTATTCAGATACATTTACACTACCTGAAGCCAAAATCCCGGAGAATGCGGCAAAAATTATGGATCTCCAGGACCCTTCCAGGAAGATGTCCAAATCCGATGACAATCAGAATTCCTATATTCTGGTACTGGATCCACCTGATGTGATCAGAAGAAAAGTTTCCAGAGCTGTAACAGATTCTGTCGGCATCGTGAACTATACTGACGAACAGCCAGGAGTCAAAAACCTGATTAATATCATCTGTGCAATCAGAAATGTGAAGCCAGACGAAGTCGTTGCCTCTTTTGTAGGAAAAGGCTATAAAGAATTCAAGGAATATGTGGCTGAGGTCATTATAGAAGAACTTGAACCCGTTCAAAAGAAAGCCAATGAGCTTCTGACCGACAAAGCGAAACTGGAAGAAATCTATTCTGATGGCGCTATGAAGGCAAATTATGCAGCCACGAAAGTGCTCAGAAAAATGCAGAAGAAAGTCGGCCTACTCCCACCAGTAAGGAAATAAGAGACTTTTGAGTCCATTTTAAAGGCAGCTGAATTATCAGCTGCCTTTTCCTGTCCATTTCAATCAGTTTTTATCCCCGTATTTCTCCAAGTACATCTCCATCAATGCATCAGATGTCGCAACGATGCGGCCATCCTTGAAGCCTAGGGCAAAGTGTTCCATGTTCTCATCAATGATGAGATCCCTTTCCATGTCCAGTTCCGGAAAAGTGGCATTCTGTGAGTAAAGAATTCGCTCTGTGTCAAAAGTCTCATGCCAGGATACTTCTACCGTCATATCCTCTCTCTGGGTTCTCGGATACTCTTCCAGCTGAAATGAACCGAAGAAGAACTGCCTCTCGGAGAAAAGATAGCGGGTTCTCTCCCCTTTTATGACCACTTCAGTGGTTCTTATGGAAACCCCATCCACATAGACCTCAGCCTCCATCCTTCTATCTATATCCTTATAGAAAGTCATCTTCGGCAGTAACCATACTGCTAGTAGCATAAGAACAAGAATCCAGATCCACCTTTTTGAATTATTCTTCATTTTATTCCCCGTTCAAATACTTATTTTTTTTTTACAACTGCTTTCTGATCTCTTCCAGCAGAAAATGCACCTGAGGTCCGATGATGATCTGAAAGTCCTTGTCCTGCTGCACGATTCCCATGACCCCCATATCTTTGAGTCTTTCTCTGTTCACTTCATCCGGATTTTTCACTTCCATTCGAAGCCTTGTGATGCAGGCATCGATGGAGACCACATTCGCTTTCCCCCCACAGGATTTAAGCATATTCTTAGCCATTTTCTTGTAATTGGTTGAATAAAGATCACTCTCGACTTCTCTTTTATCTGATTTGATTTCTCTGCCTGGCGTCATGATGTTGAACTTCTGGATACAGTATGAGAATGAAAAATAGTAAAGAAAGAAGAAAAATACACCCATTAGAATGAGCATTTCCATATTCTTCGCCATTGGTACTCTCAAACTAAGAAGAAAATCCGTCAGACCTGCACTGAAGCTGAATCCTGCAATCCACTGAAACTCTGCTGCGATGTATAAAGACATTCCCGTAAAGATAGCGTGGAGAAGATAGAGCATCGGTGCCACAAACATGAATGAAAACTCCAAGGGCTCTGTTATACCCGTTAAAAACGATGCGAATGCAGAGGTACCCATGAAAGACTTCGTCTTTCTGATCTGCCCTTTTGTGGCCGCTCTAGACATGGCAAGAGCCGCTCCTGGAAGGCCGAACATCATGATTGGAAAGAATCCAGCCAGATACATTCCCGTTTCTCCATAAACACCGGTGGACTGCCAGAAATTACCGATGTCATTGATGCCTATGACATCAAACCAGAACACAGAGTTCAGCGGATGATGAAGGCCAAGTGGAATCAGAAGCCTATTTAAAAATCCGTAAATCCCAGCACCTACTGCGCCTAGTGAGCTGATTCTTCCACCAAATACAATCAGCATTTCATACATCACCGGCCAGATGAAGTAGAGAAGTACACTTACAAAAACCATAAAGAATGTGCTGATGATGGGCACAAATCTTTTTCCCCCGAAAAAATTCAGTCCATCAGGGAGCTTCAGATCATGAAACCGGTTAAACATATAGGCTGCCACAAGCCCTGAAATAATACCTGTGAACTGATTTCCTATTCTATAAAAAGCATCACTGACTTCTTCCAGTGGAATGCTCTGATACATGGCCACTGATTCCGGAGATAGAATTTTTATTACAACAAGGTAGCACAGTAATCCCGACAGTGCGGCGGACCCATCTCTTTCTTTGGCCATGCCAAGGGCAACACCCGTCGCAAACAGGATGGGTATATTATCCATGATGATCAAGCCCACATGAAGAAGCACACGGGATAAGAGCGTGCTGTATCCGAAGCCGGTGGATTCAATCCAGTATCCTATTCCTACAAGTATTGCAGCCGCAGGAAGGACTGATACCGGAAGCATGAGGGATTTGCCAAGCCTCTGGCTCGCATTTAAAATCCTGTTTCTTGCTTTTCTTAACCAATACGTCATCTAGCTGATCGCCTTGTTCATATGAACCATAAGATACACCATTTCCTGAAGACTCAGTTCATGATGGAAATTCTTTTTCACAAATGCTTTGATCTTCTTCTCAACGGCTTTGAATCGCTTATCCTTCTTCAAAAACATGTCATAGAATTCTTCCACATGATCTTCTGTACTCGGCTGCTTCAGAAGAATTCTTTTTGCCAGAAATTTAAGATGTGCATTTAGCCGTGCCAACGAGATCTCATCTTCACTGAAATCAATATCAAAAACCTGCTCGATGATTTCCACGATTCCATTGGTGAAAAGAAAGATTTTTGAAATGCTTTCCTTGTTTTCTCCTAGTGAAGCATTGACCATATGCATGGTGATATAACCCGCTTCATGTTCTGACAGGCTTACCCCTGTGGCTTCTTTAATATAGTCAAGACCTTTCAGCCCGATTTTAAATTCCTCTTCGTACATGCTCCTGATTTCGTGCAGCATGAGATTGGGTATTTCAAGGCCTTGCTTTTTTCTCTCCACTGCATAGGTGATATGGTCAATCATGCCCACCAGTGCATTTACTGTCATTTCAATACCCAGCTTCTCGTGAGCCAGGTCTCTGATTTTCTGTGTAGCATCAATAAGCTTCATCGGTGTATCTCCTAGAAGCCTGTAAAATCTGTCCCTGCTGTCATCAAGAACTTCATAGATCTTTTCGATTCGTGATTCATCCACCAGGTCTCCCACTTTTTTCTGAAAGCCGAGCCCTGAGCCTGTAAGAATCATTTCTTCCCCATGATCCGATAGGGTTGCAACGATATTGTTATTAAAAACTTTGATGATTTTCATCTACAACCTCCAAAAAACTCATACGTCCATTATAGATTGAATTTTCGCTTTTTCCTAGAGTTATCAGAACTTCATCATTTTTTCTTCTGATTTCTTCAATATCAGATAAACAGCAATGAAAAACGGCCATCTGATGATGGCCGTTTACTATTAATATGATTTGCTTACAGAAGCTTCTTGAGCTCATCTGCAACAAATTGTACTTGTGGCCCGATGACCACTTGAACATTTGTCTTGGATGGTCTGATGATTCCTGCAACGCCTGCTTTCTTGATCTTCGCTTCATCAACCAGAAGGTTGTCTTTCACTTCCATTCTCAGTCGAGTGATGCAGTAGTCAAGTGAAGCAATGTTCTCTTTGCCGCCTAAGCCTGCAAGAACATTTGCTGCTAAAACCTTATAGTTGGTGTCTTTGCTAAGCACTACGCCTTCGCCTTCTACAACTTCATCATCTTCTCTACCAGGTGTTTTAAGATCCAGTTTCAAGATAAGGAATCTGAACAGGAAGTAGTAGATTGCACCCATTACAAGTCCTAGTGGAATAAGCATTAAGATATTCACCGCTAAAGGCATTCTTAAGCTTAGGAAATAGTCAACAAAACCTGCGCTGAATCCGAATCCTGCGATCCACTGGAATTGAGCTGCAAGGAATACTGAAATACCAGTAAGTAATGCATGTACCAGGTATAGTCCAGGAGCAAGGAATACGAATGCGAATTCCATTGGTTCTGTTACACCAGTGAAGAAGGATGAGACTGCAGCTGCAAATAGAAGTCCGCCTGCAACCTTTCTCTTATTGTCCTTCGCTGTGTGATACATAGCAAGTGCTGCTGCTGGAAGACCAAACATCATAACTGGGAAGAACCCTGCCTGATATCTACCAACAATTCCAGCTTCTCCGGTGCTTGCCCAGAAGTTACCGATATCATTGATGCCTATGGCATCAAACCAGAATACTGAGTTCAGTGCATGATGTAGACCTGTAGGTATGAGGAGCCTGTTAAAGAATCCGTAGATACCTGCACCTACTGCACCAAGTTCGGAGATGGTTGTACCGAATGTTACAAGGCCTGAATAGACTATAGGCCAAACAAAGAATAGAACTGCCGAAACCAGGATCATCGCAAAGGATGTCATGATTGGAACCAGTCTCTTACCACTAAAGAATGACAGTGCTGGTGTCAATTGTACATGTGAGAATCTGTTATACATTCCCGCAGCTACAAGACCAGATATGATACCGACAAACTGATTGCTGATTTTACCAAATGCCGCATTTACAGCTTCAGGTTCAACAGAAGTAAGCTGTGCTACAGTTCCTGTGGAAAGAAGCTTGGTCACCACAAGGAAAGCAACTAATCCAGCAAGTGCTGCTGAGCCATCCTTATCCTTTGACATACCTAAAGCGACACCCACTGCAAACAGAATAGACATATTGTCGATAATTGCGCCACCGGCTGCAATAAGGAATGCTGCCAATGGACTTCCGCCACCCCAGCCAGCTGGATCGATCCAGTATCCGATACCCATAAGTATGGATGCTACAGGAAGTACGGCAACAGGAAGCATGAGCGATCTACCGAGTTTTTGTAGATACTTCATCATAATGATAATTCCTCCTTTAATATAATATAATAAGTTCAATCCATAGATTCTCATTGAAAAGCAAGCTAAGTCAAAAAGATAAATAAAAAAAGACCAAAGAAACAAAGCAACAGCGTTGCATGTATCTCGGTCTTGCCTGGTTCCCAGTAACAATCCATGTATTTGTTTTAATCTTAAGGGATTGAAAAACACTTGTCAACATATTATCAGAATTCTAATTGTAAACAATACGTAAACACTAGGTTCCAGAAACTAAATCAATATTCATTCTATTATTTCATTCTCATATTGGACATGGAAAACGGGAGCCTTTTTGAAGGCTCCCGCATTACTTTGTAAGATCTACGATCTAAAACTTAACTGTAGGGACTGCTCGATCCGCTTCTGAAGCTTCAAATAGAGGTTCCTGCGTGAAGTTGAAGATTCCGGCGAAGATGTTCTTAGGGAACACCTGAATAGCCGTGTTGTATTTCATGGTCGTGTCATTATAAAACTGTCTTGAGTATCTGATCTTTTCTTCTGCATCTTTCAGTTCTGCCTGCA
>CAZXUT010000059.1:0-20137 GCA_964643785.1 uncultured Proteiniclasticum sp. | reverse complement strand
AAACCAACCTCCAAACCGGAAGTTAGTCCTACACTTTCAAGGCTTATTCCAAAATATTTATCAACCGGAAGTCATTTTTGAATTTAAGAAGGCATTTTTTCAGGATTGCACCAAAGTGCAGAATGAACCTGATCTGGCCTCAGAGGATCTGTTGGGCAAGGCCTTCATGAAACTCCAGCTGAAATTTCATGAAGGTCATTCTTCTAGTATTTCTCTTCTGCCTGTTCAAGCGCATTTTCAAGTGCTTTGAGATGTGCTTTGGACGTTACTGTAGCACCACTTATAACATCTACCTGGAGCGTCTCGGACTTAATCACGTCATCGAATAAATCATCTATACTCTTACCGTCTCTTATTTTAGCGGGCTTCCCATCCTTGACCATAGCACCTTTCAAGATCTCTATATCTGAAACTTCACCATCTTTTATAGTAACCTCTACCTTTGTATCTCTCAAATGACTCTTCGTTCCTTTGAAATCACCGATATAAGTCCCATCGCGCAGCTTCTTGAAATTAATAGGATGAAATGTCAGCCCCGCGATTTCGCGGCGTCCAGGCCCATCTAATACAACAGCACCCAAGGCAATACTCGAAATGATGAATACAATGACCAGGATCACTTTCCACATCTTTCTTTTCTCCTTTCTTCTACGATTCTTTCTCATTTGACTCTTTCCTTTCATAGTATGGATACATTCATTCCATCAGCCGGTTGAAAGCAGTCTTTCAGGCCCTTCGTAATAGTAACCTTCAAGTGGTCATCTACTAGGATTGCTTCTGTCCCAGGAAACCTGGACAGGTAACCAAGACCACGATCACTGCCAGCTACAAATAGTGCGGTTGAAAGTGCATCTGCAATCACAGCGTTCTTTGCTACCACTGTAACACTGAAAAGACCTGAACAGGCCGGGTAACCTGTTTTCGGATTTAGAATGTGATGCCATCTGTTCCCATTGCGATCAATAAAACATCGCTCATAATCTCCCGAAGTGACAACTGCTTTTCCAGTTACGCTTACCGCGCCAATAAGACGATCATCGCACCGAGGGTGCCTGATTCCAACACTCCATGGAGAATCATCAGGCTTGTTTCCAAGGGTGGATACATTTCCACCAATATTAATATAGGCAGACGCCACACCAAGTCGCCTGAATAGCCTGATGCACTTTTCGCTGGCATATCCTTTTCCGATGCCCCCTAAATCAATGGACTGACCCGACCTTCGAAGACCAACCGACCTATGGAATGGATGAAGCATCAGGTCTTCATAACTTATTTTATTCATGGTCTTCTCTATCTCCATCCTGCTCGGAATATCTGAAAAGTGATTATACTTCCATAAATCAACCAATGGGGCGATGGTGATATCAAACAGCCCTTTCGTCATTTCTGAAAGCCTTTTTGCAAAAAGAAGCACCTCATACGTCTCCTCACTGACTTTAATGGTACCCAGTCCTGCATAGAGATTGATTTTACTGATCTCACTATCAGGTAAAAAGCGGCTAAGCTTTTCCTCAAGCCTTACAATCTCTCTTTCCGCTTCTAAGACAGCTTTCTTTCCTTCTTCACCAATTACTCTACAGATAATATGCGTATTCATCCCGTACCAGCTGGCTTCTTTAATGACGGGTTGTAACATTTTCATCCCCTCCATCTCGTCGATTATTCCCGCTGCAGGTGATTATCCTTTCGCTTATGCCAGTACCGACTTACTTGAATCAAAGTATAAGAGGCCTTATTTGCCTGGCATTTCAATACTGCATTTCTATGAAAAACCCTGTATATTAATTAATCATATTCTAGTTAATTTTTTAACAAAAATCAATAGTCTCCTCTGGTAATCTTAAGCATTCTAAATCAAAAATTCGCCGACAGATTCATGAACACTTCAGCCGTCTATTACTGAAGTATTCATGAATCCACCGACGAATCCGTCTTACCCTATTAGGAATGAAACCCATCTATAAAAAATCACGTGTAGAATAATTCTTTATTCCAGTATCCCGAAAGTGTATCCCGCTTCGATGAACTGATCAATGACCTGTTCCAGATACTCTGCTGTAATGGCTTTGGTGTCATGCATGAGCACTACCGCAATATCCTGAATCCAGTGTTCTCCTAACGTATACATGACATGCTGCGCCATGGCTTCTGCACCATCTGGTCTTCTGCTTCTTGGTTCTCCGTCACCAGAAATGGCATTCCAGTCCATGTCATATATGCCCTGCTCATTGAGCGCTGCCTGCGCTTCTTTGATCCCATTCCAGGACATGGAACCACCAGGAAACCGGAACACTTTGGAATCAAAATCATCCCCTAGAGTTTCTCTCATAAGATCTCTAGTTTCTATGAATTCTCCCACAATGACTTCTTTATCAGCATTTCTATCTGGATATAATTTTTCATAGACATGACTGTAACTATGGATCCCAATGGCATGCCCTTCCTTGATGTATCGATGAAGCACTTCCTTGTCAACATGTTCATCCAGAACATAGCCCGGAATGAAAAAGGTTGCGGGAATACTTCTTGTCTTAAGTATATCGAGTATTGCATAGGTGTTTTGTACCGGTCCATCATCAAAAGTCAGGAAAACGACTTTTTCACCCTCATAAGGGATTCCACCCCAGATCCAGCCTCGAACATCTTTCGTACTGTATGCATATTGGGAAGCATTTATGGAATGGTTCCTGCCAGGACTCAGCTGATGAAGATCCACTCTCCCTGGGAGGGTTTTTTGCGGGTCTAGGCTTTCCTCCATAGTATCGCTCTGAAATTCATGGGCGATCTGATCAGGAACAGGTGTCTCTATGCCTCCAGTATCTGTTAATCCCGGTTCCACCTCACCGGAAATTTTTTCATCTGAAAACAAGCGGTCCTTCAGTAAGAAACCTGCCAAGGTGATTACCGAAAGAATCAGTATTCCTACAAGAATACTCTTTCCTCTTCTTCTTCCTTTACTGACCATATAATTACTATGCACTTCTTTGCCTCTTTGAAACTCCTCATTTCTTCTCATATCGTCCTCCCATCCAGACCGAAACTCATTCAGCTAAGAATTCCATCTCGTGAAAATCTTCCTGCAGAATCTCTTCGATCAGATGCTGATTATCCTTCTACTTATAAGAATATAAGAATTATACAACTTAAGTCTTACGATACGGTTAATAAAGGTTAACAATTCAGTTACTTTAAACTTCACTTTTTTTGGTATGATAGAGCTAAGAAAAACTACAGTTAAAGGAGAATTAAGATTCATGAAAGATTACAATGGATTCATCGGTTCCTACACCCGCAAAAACAGTAAGGGTATTCGGAAATTCAGTTTCAATGAAGAGAAATTCGACATAGAGAACTTCTACGAAGTAGAGGACCCTACCTACCTTGCACTAAATGAGGAAGGTACTATTCTTTATGCTTCCATGAGAGACCATGGAGATCATGGCGTCCTCTCCATGAACCTTACAACAGACATCGTGGATAAAGTTCTTTTTGAAAAGGAGAATACACCATGTCATATCTCTCTGTTTGACAGCTATCTTCTGGCATCCAATTATCATGATGGTAATCTGGATCTCTACCAGCTGGAAAAAGAGATGGTCAGGAAAAGAATTGTATCCATAAAGCATGAAGGAAATGGTCCTGATGAAAAAAGACAGGAAGGTTCTCATCTACACTTCGCTTTGAAGAATCCTCATAATGACGATATCCTTGCCTGCGATCTAGGCACTGATAAAGTCTATATATATACTCTAGAAAAAAACTCTTTTGAAGAAGTGAATCTAGAGAAAAAAGGAGAACTTTTACTTCCTCCTGGAAGCGGACCAAGACATCTGACCTTTTTAAAGAAAGCGAAATTCCTCTATGTCTTCTCAGAGCTTTCCTCAGAGATCTTCGTGTATGACTTCAGAAACGGAAACTATATTCTGAAACAGGCAATTAAAACCCTACCTGAGGATTTCAGGGGTGACAACACTGGCGCAGCCATAAGAGTGACTCCAGACAACAGATTCCTCTATGTATCCAACAGAGGTCATAACAGCATCTCTGCATTTAAAATCAAAGAAAATCATCTCCTTGAAAAGATCCAGACGATCTCTTCTGAAGGAGACCACCCAAGAGATTTCAACATCACACCTGATGGAGAATTTCTTCTTGTGGCCAACATGATCTCCAATGACCTTACGCTCTTTAAAATCAACAGAGACACCGGAAAACTGACTCTACTGAAGAAAGACATCAAAACTCCTGAACCTGTATCCATCGTATTTCAGAAATAGAGAGAAGAAATTCTGATTCTGCCTGTGAAGAGATTTAATGATTTCTCATAGCTATTAAATCTATTGAGAACATCTGGCTCATCTGGTTCATCTGGTTCATCTGTTTTATTTAGTTCATCTGGTTTATTTTGTTTTATTTAATAGGAAATTGAAGAGGCATCTGGAAATTCTCCAGATGCCTCTTTTTCTTAACATATATGCTATTAAGCTACTTCCTTGCAGTATGGGGACACCCCAAGTTAGACAACTGCTGTTAAGACAAAGGACAGGATAAACAGGACTGTAATAACATAAAGGATTGGATGTACTTCATCTGCCTTCTTGGTAACAATCTTCGCAATGGCATAGAACAGGAATCCGAATGCAATACCATTTGTGATGGATGCGGAGAATCCCATGAATGCGATGACCATAAACGCTGGTACAGCGATGGTAAGGTCAGACCAGTTTATATGCTGAAGTCCTTCAGCCATCATGATGCCCACGACGATTAGTGCAGGTGCTGTTGCAGCCCCTGGAACCATCAGTGCAATCGGTGCTAAGAACAGTGAAATGATAAACAGTACACCTGTTGTTACAGAAGCAAGACCAGTCTTTGCACCTTGAGCGATACCAGCAGCACTTTCTACATAAGTAGTCGTGTTGGATGTACCAAGAAGTGCACCGATGGATGTTGCAGTTGCATCAGCAAATAGTGCTCTTTCCATCTTTGTATTCATACCTTTTGAACCTTCAACAGAATTGGCATCCTCTTCTGTAAAGATTCCTGATTTTCTACCAGCACCAAGGAAGGTTCCGATGGTGTCGAATGTATCAGTAAGAGAGAAAGCAAAGATCGTTGTTAATGTGATGAACAGTCTGTCCATTGAGAATAGTCCTTTAAAGTCGAGCTGAAACAGTGTAGGTGCTAAACTTGGGATCTTAAACATGGAAGCTGAAAGTTCTGGAACCTGAGTAACACCAAAGAAGATACCGATGAATGTAGTTGCTACAATACCGATAAGGATTGCGCTCTTTACCTTCATTAAAAGTAAAACGATGGTTAAAAGCAGTCCGATTAGCGCTACCTGAGCGGTAGGATTTGTAAAGTCTGTTAGTGCAGGAATGATATCTGCAAACAATCCACTTCCATCACCATTGTCAGTGATTCTGCTTGCTGTTTCTGCAGTAAATGTAAGGAATCTTGCTTGCTTAATACCAAGATAAGCAATAAATAGTCCGATACCACCACTGATCGCATACTGAAGTGATTCAGGAATCGCTTTGACGATCATCTTTCTGATTCTTGTTACAGTGATAAAGACATTAATAAGTCCACATAGGAAGACTAGAGCAAGTGCTTGCTGCCAGCTGTATCCTAGAATAAATACAACGGTAAAAGTAAAGAATGCATTCAGTCCCATTCCTGGTGCCACTGCAAATGGTACATTTGCAACAAAAGCCATGATGAATGTTCCTATGACTGCTGCCAGAATTGTCGCTGTGAATACAGCACCCTGGTCCATACCTGTAAGTCCTAGAATCTGGGGATTAACAAAAATGATATAAGCCATGGTCAGGAATGTGGTGGTTCCACCAAGAATTTCGGTCTTGACGTCAGTACCATGTTCCTTCAACTTGAATAGTTTTTCCATTTTCCACCTCGTATGATTTATTATGATTACCTGTTCATTTTATACGAATGATATCATTAATGCAAGGTTTTTTGTTCGCGCTATTTCATTCTTTATTCATTTCATAGGTGTAAACGTTAATCAGGGTATTTTTTTGTCATTATTACATGAATTGACGATAATATCCGTATTTTTCCTAATGATAATCTTCTCATTGTAATTTATCATTCGTGTTATAACCCTCTTCTTTCCGAACATTATTTTGATCATCTGAACTACATGAACAAACAATATTTCCATATATTTCGTGTCTTAAATTCTTTAATATTCGTAAGCAGACTATTCTTCAAGACGTGAAAAAGCGGCTGAACTGGTCCCCATGGGCCAATCAACCGCTTTTTCAGTACTCTATTCTGATTCTATTTTATACTTTATAGACTGTAGAAGATGTGTTACCACCTTCACCACTCCAGTCGTGGTGGAAGAACTCGCCTCTTTCCTCGTCGATTCTTTCGAACATATGGGCACCGAAGTAATCTCTCTGTGCCTGTAAAAGGTTCGCAGGAAGATTCTCCGTGTGATATCCGTCATAGTAGGCCAGTGCTGAACTCATGGCCGGCATGGCAATTCCGTTTCTCACACCAGTGACCATGGTCTCTCTTAGACCGCTCATGGCTTTTTCCAGTTCTTCATGGAAATAGTCATCCACCATGAGATTCATCAGATTCGGATTCTTGTCATAAGCCTTGCTGATGTCATTAAGAAACGCAGAACGTATGATGCATCCGCCTCTCCAGATGGAAGCGATCTTACCTAGGTTCAGTCCCCACTCATATTTCTCGGATGCCGCCTTCAGAAGCGAGAACCCTTGGGCGTAGGAGACCATTTTAGCCGCATAAAGCGCTTGCTCCAGATTCTTTATGGTCTCTTCCTTGTCTACTGTAAACTCAGGGCTCTTCACAAGTTTTGACGCTTCCACTCTTTCCTCTTTCATGGAGGAGAGAATTCTTGCATAGACCGCTTCTGTGATCAGTGATACAGGCTGTCCTTCTTCAAGAGCAGAAATCACTGTCCATTTTCCGGTTCCTTTCTGCATGGCTTTGTCCAGGATGAAGTTCACAAGGTATTCTCCCTTTTCATTCTTCTCTCCTAAGATATCAGCGGTGATTTCCACAAGATAGCTTTCAAGAACCCCTTTGTTCCACTTGGTGAAGACTTCAGCCATCTCCTCATTGGAAAGCTTAAGTACATCTCTTAGAACTGCATAGGTTTCGGAAATCAGCTGCATATCCCCATACTCGATTCCGTTATGTATGGTCTTCACGTAGTGACCGGAACCACCGGCACCGATCCATGTTGTGCAGGCCTCATCGCCATTCTTACCGGCTTTAGCAGAGATATCGATGAAGATATCCTTGATACCTTCCCAAGCCTCCTCAGCGCCACCAGGCATGATGGACGGGCCATATAATGCACCTAGTTCTCCGCCTGATACACCGGACCCTACAAAGTAGATTCCTTTCTCATGCAGATCCTTCACTCTTCTTTCTGTATCCTCGTAGTTAGAGTTACCACCGTCTATGATGGTATCTCCTTCTTCAAGAAGTGGAAGAAGACTGTCTATGGTCGCATCCACAACGCTTCCTGCTTTAATCATCAGCATGATCTTTCTTGGCTTCTTCAAGGATGAGACAAACTCTTCCATGGACTCGGATGGAACAAAGTTCTTTCCTTTGCCTTTGCCTTCCATGAACTCCTTGATTACTGATGTGGTTCTATTCCCTATGGATACGGTATATCCTTTTGATTCCATATTTCTGGCCAGGTTTTCACCCATTACTCTTAATCCATAAATACCAATATCTCCTAGCATAATTACCTCCTAAGACAAATCCTGTTTGTCTGTCATTAAATTTCGTGTTTCTCATTACCTGTCATTCCTATTATCAGCGTATTTTCATTCTTTTTCAAGCAAATGTATGGGACTTCATGATTTCTTAACAGAATGAAAGCAGGATTCCCATCCTGCTTCATCATGAATATCTTCTTATAATTCCGATCTATTCTGTATCTTTCAAAAGCTCAATGTAATTAATCTCCAGCCCTTTTGCGATTTTCTTCAAGGTTTTTATGGATGGATTGGTTCTACCTGTTTCAATGTCTGAAAGATAGGTATTTGAAATCCCTATGGCTTCCCCCAGTTCTTTCTGCGTGATGTTATTCGTTTTTCGATACTTCCGTATATTATCGCCGATACTAACCAAATTAGCACCCCCTATGACTTTAATTATACGTTACTATCGAAATAAATCAATGAATTTACGTTACTATCGAAATATAGGGTTTCTAGTCTTCCTATAGTTTTTATTTCTCTGATTAATTGATAAACTACTCATATATACGTAATTAAGGAGTCGTCATGAATATTGGAGAAAAGCTTAAAAAAGCGAGACTAGACAAGAATCTAAAACTCAAAGACGTGGCGAAAGCGACGAACTTATCCATGTCCTATATCAGCGACATCGAGAACGGTAACAGCACGCCACCTGTGGATACCTTAACCAATCTCTGCAAAGCGCTGAATCTGTCCATCTATTCCATTTTATCCGATTCGGAAGACATGGTGATTATGGAGAAGAATATAAATATTGAACTGTATGAGCTGATCAAAGATTTCAACGAGTGGGATGAGAGAGACCAGAACGAGCTTCTCACTTATTTAAGGGTAAAAAAGACTGCGCGAAATAAAAAAGAATAGTTACAGCCAGAGGGCAGGAGCACTTTCCTTAGTGTACCTGCCCTCTTCATTCCATCCTGCTTATGACTTCAGGCATCGGCAATGGAATAGAAGCGTAAAATCATCTATACTGATAGTAGAATATACAGATAGGATAAGTTGGCTTAACCCTATACAGTATCTATCTGTTATTATATTTTTGAAAAATTCATCTTAGAAGGAGATTTTTATGCATATCAGAGTCACAAGAAATACTGGATGGCAGGGATCTGGAACGTCAATCAGGATGCTCGCAAATGGAGAAAAGGTTCTTTCTATTTCACATAAGCATGAGGTTGAGATCGAAATCCCTCATGAGAAGGTCCGCCTGAAGGCTTCACAGTTCGGAGCAAAAAGTAATGAAATAGAAGTCCATGATGGCGATTTCATAGAAATCACTTCAACTGCATGGAACCGATGGAGCTACCCTATACTGATTCTGTTCCTGTTCTTCACGATTCTTCTTCCGAGCACCCAGATGAAGTTCATTGTAACCTTACTGGTTGGAGGCCTCTACGTTGGAAGCATGTTCTTTATGGAAACGTACCACCTTGAGGTGCAGTCCTCTAAAGAGAACGCCTAGTTATATTCTTCCATGAGATCTATGATAGCTACACCTGGCAAAGCCGCACTTGGCGTTCGTGTTCTGCCTTTTTTCAAATAACAGACTGCAGATCAAAAGGGGTTCATGCGAACCCCTTTTGATCTATCTTGAATTATGGTCGAGCTATACAGCATCCTTATCTTTCCAGAATGTTATCTTGTCATACTCTGTAAGAGAATCCACAAACTCCTTCTTGATTTCCAGAAGAGTCTGAAGATCTCTGACATACTGATACAGTGAAGATCTGTTTTCGAATTCTTCTCTGGTTTTTGGCAATTCCTGATTTCTGAAGATTTCCATATAACCATTCAGGTCATCAATGAGTTCCTTGGCTGTATTCAGCTCATTGTACTGATGTGCTACAAGCTCTGTAAGAGAAGCGACCATCCGGCTTTGTTCGTAATAGATATTCACTCTCCCAAGGTCTTCTCTCATCTGCTTCAGGATCTCATACTGCTTGATTCTCATCTCCATGTATCTTACATAATACAGAAAGGATTCCGACAGATAGTTGGAAGAAAGCCTGTGAGCTTTCTCGAAGCCGCTGAGGAGCGTTTCATTTAGTTCTTTGAACATCTTTTCCTCTTCAATGCTCACGGATTGTATTATGATATCTTCAGAAAAACTCTTGAGGATTTTCTTGAAGAGTCTTTCCACATTCATCTGCGCTTCTTTAATATCCTTCTCAACGCTAGGCATATAGATATTAAAGAGCAGTGCGATGCCTGCACCTACAATCAGAATCCCATATTCATTGAGGATCCAGGAGAATGCCACCGACTCTTCGATGAGAAGATGCGTCACAAGTACTGTACTTGGGACGATTCCATCATTGAGATTCAGTGCTGCTGCGATGGGAATGAAGAGCAGCAGAAAGAAGCCGAAGCTCACAGCGGAATACCCCATAAGAAGAAAGACCACTACTGCCACCAGAAGCGCTAGCGTTGTGGACCCCAATCTTCTTATGGCAATTTCAATAGACTTTCTCTTGGTGCTCTGCACGCTGAGCACCGTGATGACGCCCGCGGACACAGCGTAGCTGAGCCCAATATACTGGGCGATGATGATGGCAAGGGTTGCACCGATGGCTGTTTTAAGCGTACGGTAACCAATATATTTTCTTATTGTCTTCATTCCTCTAACCTCTGCATCTTTTTAAGGAGCCTGATCATCTCCAGTTTCTCTTCTTCAGATAGGCCTTCCATGGAATCTGACAGAATATCCAAGTGTCTTGGGAAGATATCATCGATGACTTTTACGCCTTTAGGCGTTATATTCAGGCTATAGGATCTCCGATCTCCCTGTGTCGGTACCTTTTCGATGTATTCGTCTTTTAACAGATTCGTGAGGACCACAGTCATATTTCCACCAGTTGATAGTATTTTTTCTGTAATATCACAGACTCTCATCTCTCCTTTATGATATAGGACTTCCAGAACCATAAACTGGGAAGGGGTGATGCCATATTCCTTGATGTTCTTCATGGTCTCTCTATTGATTGCTGATAAGCTTCTGCTTAATGATATGAGAAGCTTCAGGTTTGTATCGTGGTCTTTTCCATAGCTTATTTTATTCTTATTAATATTTTTATTCATAATACTACTATAATATGAATTGCCTTTAATTTCAATTGCACTCAATTTATTTTCTAGTGACCTCTGCTGATGCTAAATTAAAGGACAGGATCTCTCATCATCATGAAAGATTCTGTCCCTGTTTAATTTTATAGTATGCGAAATGAAATAAAGAGCAGGATCAACAGGTTGGTCGACATCTATGAATAAAAGACATAACAGGTTTCTATTGAGCCAAACTGTAAAGTGATATCTTCAAGCAGCTAGTGTAAAGCCATCATTGCTATTGAAGGGAGAAACTCCAAGAATAATCTTATTCCAAGTCTAAGCTTGCATAAGTTCTGTACACAATAGATTTAGCAAAAAGATTAGAAGCCCATAATGTCAGGGTGAACGTAATCCACCCAGGAGAAGTGGCGACCATTACATGGCAAGGAGAATCTCTGTTGAAGAAATTAATAGGGCCAATCAGTCAGCGGAGATATCTTAAGCCAGAAGAGGCGGCTAAGATCTTGTTCAGGTGGCAGTGGTGACTTATATGGAGATACCACAGGCCAGCTATTAGAAGATGGTGGCATTATGAAGCTTAACAAACATTGCCTGGATGATAATCTAAGAGACGTTGTCATAGCATTGGTAAAAATGGTGACGGTCAACTAAATAAGCCAGTATCGTGCTTGCCATGCACTACCGTGTTGTCTCTATCTCTTTTAAGTCTCAGGAAAACCAAACAATACATTCATAAACAGTTTTATATTTTTTGCCTTAATTTGCAGTAGTTTTATGATAATGATTAGGGCATATGAGAGAGGTGGTAAGTATGAGAAAGAAATCAAAAGTGAAATCAGTGAAGGCACCATCATTAACCATTGTGGCAGTCGCCACCATAGTCTTTGCACTCTTTATCGCTGTTATACTACCTAGGGTGTCGGCTTATACAAGTGCCAATATTGGTGGATTAGGTTCTCCGGATACGGATTTTTTGTATAGCGGTAGACGCTTGTATGCAATTGCTGATAGTTACGGCGCTGGTGGGAGACGTCTGTATGTGATCTTACGTTGGACTTTTGACCTTCTCTGGCCAATGGCTTATGCATGGTTTTTGGTGAGTTGGACTAGATGGTTAGCAGCCGGTTACAAGAAACCATGGGTGAAGCAACTATTCTGGATCCCAGTAGCAGCCATGCTATTTGATTATCTAGAAAACACCTTAGTGACCATTGTTATGCTAGTGTTTCCCAAACCACTCTATGCACTAGGAACAATGGTGTCTATAGCAGGATTGGCAAAATGGTCAACCCTTAGCCTTGCCTTTGTTGTCGTATTGGTCTTGGGCATGGGGGCGATAATCATAAGATTGCAAAGAAGAAAAGAATAAAAATCCAAAGGTACGGTAGACTTGAAGTCAAGAAAATAAAGAAGTGTACTTTATTTGAATTTGTAGTGAAGAATAATCTGAAGTACAATAGCAGCAACAATCCAGATGCTGAATAATTCGAAATAAGTAAGGATGATGACAAAAAACATAAATTATTGAATGGTCGTTATTTATAGTCATATGATCGTTAATTTGTTCTATATTTCAAAAATTGAGTTGTTTAAAGCAGGTTAATATGCTACAATAATCGAATAAAAGGTTTTATTGTTCGGATATTTGGATAATAAAGTGTTATTAATAATTAAATCAGGAGAGTATGTTCATGACAAAGAGACAAATTGAATCGAAAATTAGCGAAGCAATAAGTAAGTTTGAAATTGAACAAATGGGACGAGGACCAGAAAAGATTAGGACTATTATTTTTCAGGATTTAATTGTCATTAGATAGAAGGTTTTTTTAAGTCCATCCGAGAAAAACTTAGCCCAAAATCGAGAAGGTATAGAATTGATCAAAAAACTTAGAACTGCTCTTTTCTAAAATGCACGTATTGGATTAGAAGATGCCATAAAGTCAGTTATTGATGTTAACGTGATTAGTACTAATTCAGATGTTAGCACTATAACAGGTGAAAAGATTATTGCTATTGCTGTTGATAAGAATCTTCAAGAAAGCATAAATGAATAACGTTGGAAGACTTATAGAAAGGTTATATACCAGTCAGAAAGTCAGCCAATAACAATTTCCTTTTCAGGATTTGTTATTGGCTTTTTTTATTATATATAGGGAAGGTGCTTAATGATAAATAGAGAAATTGACAAATTATTTCCCTCCGGATCTATCGGTGTAGTTGGAGGGGGCCAACTTGGCAGAATGTTTGTATTTGAAGCGAAACGGATGGGTTATCATGTTGTAGTGTTGGATCCTAAACCAAATTCACCAGCTGGACAAGTTGCAGATGAACAAATTGTTGCAGGTTTTGATGAGATTTGGGCTTACCGTGAATTGGCACGTAAAACGGATATCATAACTTTTGAGTTTGAACATATCAATGTGAATTTATTAGCCACGATTGAAAAAGAAGGCTGTAAGGTGATACCATCATCCAAAACACTTGAAGTTATCCAGAATAAGTACATTCAGAAATCAATGTTAAGGAAGATGGGAGTAAAGATTCCTGAATTTTCTAAGGTTAATAGTTTAGATGACTTAAAGAAAGAATTTGAATGTTTAGGCCAGCAGGCAATATTGAAGTCTTGTACAAATGGTTATGATGGCAAAGGAAATTACATGATTAAAAATGAAGATGATTTAGAGAAAGCTTATCAACTGCTTGGAGAACAAGAGGTTTTCGTTGAAGAATTGATCGATTTTATTATGGAAGTTTCAATCGTTGTAGTTAAGAATAATTCAGGAATATCTTTCTATCCAGTCGCAGAAAATGAACATCACGACAGTATTTTGATCAAATCATTGATACCTGCTTCGTTACCTGATGAAGTAATTAATAAGATTCATGCTGTGAGTGAGAAGATTATTGAAGAATTTGATGATTTTGGTATATATTGCATCGAATTTTTTATAGATAACGATTATGAAGTCTTAGTTAATGAAATAGCACCAAGACCTCATAATTCCGGACATTATACAATTGAGGGTTGTATCACTTCTCAATTTGAGCAATTGGTCAGAGTGATTTGTGGAATGCCAATTGGATCAACTAAACTTAGAATGCCCTGCGCAATGTACAATATATTAGGTAATCAAGTCGTTGATGGTGAATATGAGGTAAGCGGACTCGATACGTTATTAACGATTCCAGATTGTCATTTCCACTTATATGGTAAACCCAATACCAATTATCTGAAAAAAATCGGACACATCACCGTCTTTGGTGAAACTGTTGAGGCTGCTGATGATAAAGCAAGAGTAGCATTGCAAAGCATCAGCATCACTCAAAAATAATGATAGGTCTGGATTATAAACACTGACTTTATTAAATTAATCAGTAGGTAAATTTGTAAGATACAAGGAGAATTATTGAATGAATGAATATGATTATAATAAACAATCACCCAAAATTGGCATTATTATGGGGAGCGAATCGGATTTAATAGTTATGAGGAATGCTGCTTTAATTATGGAAGAGTTATCCATCCCATATGAAATCAAAGTTGTTTCTGCACACAGGACACCTGAGAGAATGTTTGAATATGCAAAATCTTCTCAAAGCAGAGGGATAGAAGTCATAATTGCAGGCGCTGGTGGGGCGGCGCATCTTCCTGGTATGGTTGCTTCTATGACACAACTTCCAGTAATCGGCGTTCCAGTAAAGCTCAAAGAGTTAGATGGATTAGATTCTTTACTGTCCATCGTTCAAATGCCGGGTGGTGTTCCGGTTGCAACAGTTGGAATTAATAATGCAAAAAATGCAGGGCTTTTAGCCGCTAGGATATTAGGGATAAAATATCAAGAACTTTATATTAAGCTCAATGAAAGAACTGAGAGAATAAGAGAAACCCTTAAATATGATTTAAGTGAAGAACTAGATGCGAGTTTAAATTCTGATGATATCGCAACGAAGGAAATCAGATAAGCAATGGACGTATATTTTCTGACGGTTTGTTAGTGGTTGATTTAGAAGATATCTTCTGCTTGAGAGCGGATCAGATTTTGCATATAACACATAGTTCGATTGTAAAGGGTCTCCTTCTAAAAATCATTAAGATGGTAATTGTATAGACATTAAATTGCAAAATAAATAAGTGAAAGAGTATTTAACGAGAGGCGTGTTTTGAACTATAACAGCGGAAGAATCACCAAGATGTGGCAGAATACAATATCTGCAAGAAAATTAAAATAGATCCTCTGTCTATCTGTATATAAGGAGTTCAGCTAATGGATAAAAGGAAAATCATTCACTCTCTTTTTGAAAATCGCGTTGCGATATTAGCAACCATGCATAAAAAGGAAGAAGTCATATCATCGTTACTAGAAAATGAGTTGGGAATTGAAATTGTTGTACCAAGAGGATTTAATACAGATCAGTTTGGGACATTCACTGGAGATATAGAGCGCACGGGTAATCAATATAATGCTGCTCGAAGTAAGGCATTAAATGCTATGCACTTGTATGATAAAACCTTGGCTTTTGCCAGCGAAGGTTCTTTTGGCCCCCACCCCTTTATTCCATTTGTACCATTTAATCGAGAAATCGTTATAATGATTGATTTGGAGAATGATATAGAAATCAGTGGTATCGCAACCACAACAGAAACCAATTATGGTCACAAGGTAGTAAGAAACTTTCAAGAAGCCTATGAATTCTCCATAGAAAAGGGATTTCCAAAGCATCGAGTTGTTATAAAAGCGAATCAGTCTACAAGGGATAAAAATCATATGATTAAAGGTATATGTAATCAAGAGGAACTTGAAAATGCGGTTACGTTTGCTCTTAAGAATTCTAATGATGGAGAAATATATATAGAAACGGATATGAGAGCAATGTATAATCCGACTAGAATGAGAAGTATTGAGGCTGCTACTAATGATCTTATTAAGAATATATTTAATCTCTGCCCGAAATGTGGATGGCCTGGTTTTAAACTTATAGATATAAAGAAAGGCTTACCTTGCAGTTGGTGTGGGCTCCCTACTAAATTGGCACTGTCTTATCACTACAAGTGCAATAAATGTGGATATGCTGAAGAAAATTTATATCCAAATGATATAAAACAGGCAGATCCAGGAAACTGTCAGTACTGTAATCCATAAGGGATATAAGACATATTTTGGATGACCCACTGGAAGTAATAGATTTAGCTTCACAAGAAAAAATAAAATACCTGAAAGAAAAGAACAGATTTAATGATGTAAATATAGATAGGTCAAATTTTTGGACTGATCAAGGAGCAAATGGAGAACTCATTCCATTTCGGTTTAGTACATCGGAAATTCGCTGCATTTCCTGTCCGTTTTTATTATTTGCAGTAAACGTATTTTTCATTTGATTTACAAAGTTTTGTTTTTTTCATGAAATACTCCGAAAAAATATTGTTGACTCAGTAGTAATGTGATAATATTAGCAAATAACTGATTTTGTTGGAGATGATATTCATGACAAAAGGACAAATTGAATCGAAATTGAGCGAAGCAATTAGTAAGTTTGAAATTGAACAGATGGGCAGAGGTCCGGAGAAAATCAGAACGATTATTTTTCAGGATTTGATCATTGTCAGGCTCAAGGGTTTTCTGAGCGTTTCCGAAAAGAGCTTAGCGAAAAATAAAGAGGGTATAGATCTCATTAAGAAATTAAGAACTGCTCTGTTCGAAAATGCACGTGAAGGTCTGGAAGAAGCAATTAAATCAGTAATTGATGTTAATATCATAAGCACGCATTCTGATGTCAGTACTAAAACAGGAGAAAAGATCATAGCTGTAGTAGTAGACCGGGATATTGAAGAAACAATAATTAACAGATAAATGGAAGACAGTTTGAAGGGAGTTATCCAGTCAAGAGTAAGCCAATGACAAGGTTCAGTTGAATCTTGTCATTGGCTTTTTTTTATTCTAAGTGTAATGTATGATCGCATAAGCAAAAGCAGACTTCTGATAGATACATCAGAATAACGCATAGCTGATAGAAACGGACTATGAGGACTCGGTAGATTTAGGTAAAAACGGTTAATGAAGGAGAAATTACGATGAAAAGATTTCCAGCTACTATGGCAACGCAGCACCCCGACAATGCGGATAAATACATAACCATTCAGAAAGAACCTGAAGAGGCTATTCACGGTCTGACCTCTCAAGAGAAGGGCGGACTTGGCATTGAGGAAATCATGATCGATTTTGAAGGTAAACTTACTCCTTATCATCAGACATCTCAGATTGCATTAGGGCTGATCAGTAAAGGAATTATACCGGGAAAGGATGTTATGATTACACCTAGAATACCAAATGCGAAGAAAGAACCTGTTTTCAGACAGCTTATGAGTATAATGTCACTTGTAGAAACGAATATACTGGCCTATCAGCAAAGTAAAGTGCAGGCCATCTTCGAGACGGTTGTACCTATGATTGAAACAGGCCATGAAATAATATTACTGCAGGAGAGAATCAATTCTGTTATTGAACTTGGAAATAAAAATTATGATATTCAGTTTCCGTTAGACAGTATTAGAGTTATTCCTCTTATTGAAAGTGTCCCGGCGCTGGTCAATGTGGATGTTATTCTGGATGAGTACTGTAAGGATTCCTTAAGTAAGGGATATCCTTTTGAAACCATTAGAATTATGTTCGCGCGTTCAGATTCAGCCATGTCATATGGTATGGTTTCGTCCGTTTTGTCCGTGGTAATCGCCATCGATAAATCGCTTAAATGGGGAGAACTGAACAAGGTTGAAGTTGCTCCAATCTTAGGTTGTGGTGCATTACCATTTAGAGGACATTTTACAGCGGATACCATAAACTGCATAAGGGAAACTTATGCAGGGGTAAGAACATTTACGATTCAGTCAGGACTAAGATACGATCACGGAGAAAAGCAAACAAAAGAAGTGGTCAACAGTCTGAAAGAGAATACCGGGATGATGTCCAGGAAGATACTGACTAATGAAGACACAGACTTAATGAAGGAGTTCATCGGTATTTTCACTAAGCATTATATGAGGACATTCCTTAAAATTATAAAGACTGTTGAAATGATATCGAAATATATTCCTAAAAATCGCGACAGACTATCAAGTACAAGAACCGGTCTTGAATATATCCGAGAAATAGCAGATATGGTTGAGCTGTCCAATCTTGTAAAGGACCCTAAACTGAAGGAAGAGCTAACTGGAATCAATACTGACGTACAGTGCACTGTGCCAAGAGCCATAGCTTTCACATCCGCCATGTATACAGTAGGTGCACCACCTGAGTTTATCGGGACAGGACGAGGGCTAAAAGAAATAGAAGAAAAGTATGGCAGCGAGGGTATTGAAACTCTATTGAGGTTCTATCCACAACTGAAAAAAGATCTGGTCTTTGCAGCTAAATATGTAAATGTAAAAGTCTCAAGAGGGATAATAGACGAAGCTTCACGAGTGGAATATCAGGAGGATTTTGATCTGGCCTGCAGAATCTTGAATATACAAATTCTTGATGAAGAAATTAAAGAAGATGAATTTTATCATACGCTTCTCAAATCAATTCGGCCGATCATTCTACATCTGATTGGTAAACAGAGCGATCTTTTTGATGATGGAGTAGAAGAGAGAAAAATTCTGAATGAATGGATTATTAAACTGGGCAAAATCAGAGGAAGTCTCGGTTAACTTCTATGGGGATCAATATCATGTCTGCTGTAATTGTAATCAGGTATGACAATAACAAGGATCTGATTAAGTAAAGGGTTTCCTGTACAGGAATAAATTGATAAGTAAAGGAGGTAATTCCATGAAAGAAATGAAATTTCAGTCACTGAACAGATGGTACTATGTCGTTCTTGGAAGCATCATCATGATGTGTCTTGGAACAGTATATTCCTATAGTGTTTTCAGGCTTCCGGTTGAGAAACTCTTTAATATTGGTGCCACACAAAGTGGAATGCCTTATATGACATCACTGGCTTTCTATGCATTCTTTATGTTCTTGACGGGTAGACTATTAGATAAATTCAATCCAAGGCATATTATCATAACAGGTGGTCTTCTGGTTTCCCTCGGATGGCTCCTGTCTGCATATGCTCAAAATATTTACATGCTGACCATAACATATGGACTGATAAGCGGCGCAGGGGTAGGAATCGTCTATGGTGTACCGATGACCGTTGTTTCAAGATGGTTTCCTGAGAAAAAAGGTCTTGCGGTAGGTATGGTTTTAGTAGGTTTCGGGTTATCACCATTGATCACTGCACCCCTTGCCAGAAAATTAGTAGAGCAGTTTGGCGTGATGAATGCCTTCCAGATTCTAGGCATTTTCTTCGGGGTTGCCATACTCATTTTAGCTCTGCCATTTAGATATCCTCAGGATTCTGAAATTATCGATGTGAAAAAAGGTAATCGGATGCATACAAACTTTAGAGATGTCAGCACCCATGACATGCTAAGAGAGAAAAGCTTAAAAGGATTATATGTAAATTTTGTTGTCGGAACGACTATCGGTCTCATGCTGATTGGACTGACAAGTAGTGTCGGCATCGAGTTAATCGGATTGTCTCCTAATAACGTTGCTCTACTGATGGCTCTGTTTGCAGTTTTTAATGGTATTGGAAGACCATCATTCGGATGGATAACCGATAAATACGCATCGAAAAAAGCCATGTATCTCTCCTATGCCTTAATCTTGATATCGTCGATTCTTATGCTGTTTGCAGGGCAAGGAGATGTATTTCTTTACACGGTTTCCTTTTCTGTTTTCTGGTTTAATTTGGGCGGCTGGTTGGCAATTGCCCCTGCTTCGACATTAGCGCTCTATGGAACCCGGCATTACAGCCAGAATTATGGTGTTGTGTTTACAGCTTATGGTATAGGCGCAATTTCAGGAGTCGTATCATCAGGAATAATACTTGATGTACTTCAGAAATATCAGTTTGTGTTTTATTACGTGATTGCATTATGTTGTTTAGGTATCTTATTGACATCGAAACTAATACAGAGCAGTGATGAGAAGAAACTTGTATCTCATCGCCTGGAAACCGATTCGAAACTTGAGAAGAATAACTAGATTTATCTCCTCATAGAGGAATAGCAGAGTTCAGATCATCATGAAAAAACAAGCAGAATCTCAACTCACAAACGTGAACTGGGATTCTGCTGTTTTTCGATTTATCTTATTTTTCAATCAATTCATATTCTATAAAAGAACCATTTAAATGTAAGCGGTCAATAAAAGCACGGATTTAAAGCAGTGTAGATCCGTGAGATAATC
>CAZXUT010000058.1:0-20300 GCA_964643785.1 uncultured Proteiniclasticum sp. | reverse complement strand
ACATTATCTCATACATGGGTTCCCATATACATCCATCCGATTATTGACCGCTTACCGAAAATTATCCGTGGTACCACTCAGTTTAACTATACAATTATAGTTCACTCAAAACTTTAACGCAGTCAACGTCTTACCTTTACATTGTTTATAACGTTCAAATAAGCTTTTCCAAGTTCCTCTTCCCTACTTAGTATCTTGTAGACTTACACCAATCACTTACTCGCTGTTAGATACTTAAAAATAAGGACTCTTCTTTTCATTAAACTTGATTATTAATTTATATACTTTAGAATATTATATCTCATATTCTAAAGTAGTTTTATGTAAAAAAACATATTTCAACTAATTTATTATTATTTCTCTCGGATGTGTAAATGAAAATCACTTAACCAAATTATATCAATAAATAAAACTATTAGTCTCAATTACTTAGCTTCTGTGGGTAGGTACGAGTTCCACCCATCGGCAGAATTTACACCGTACCATATACTAAATGCTCTATAAATCTGCTCATGCATGCAGACGATGGACAGATCATCATTCATATCAAGAGTGGTAAGACTTAACTAATCCTTTGCAGCAAACTTCATATTAAGAACAAAGGCTATTTAAGAATGACCATTTAGTGTAAGGTCCTGAATCTTTTCCGAAAAGGAAACAGAATCCAGGGCTTTTTTTTTACATGAAAATGATAATTGTAGAAAGACATAACATGAGGTGAGATTTCACTGACATTCTCCAATGCTTCAATACTGAGGTTACAGTACCTGCTTTGACGCTTGTTGCATTTATTTATGGCGCCTAAATAGTAATCAGGAATATCTTTTTTTGATGATCTAAGAGCAGTGTAATCAGATCCTCACCTCCGTTTGTATTATCAACATAATATTTTATGGTTGTGGAGTGTGTAAATGACCCTCTTTTCAAGTGCATTCAGATTAACTAAAAATCAGCTAGTAGAGTCAGATCCTAAGGTTCTGACTCTACTAGCTGTAGGTTTTCTAATTCGCTATTGGTTTTGTGATATGAGTTTAGCCTTTCTTACTCTCCAGAAATTCCTTCTGAACGGAAGTCAGCAGTTCATCATCCGTCAGAAGATCAAATCCTGTATAGGACAGGGCATTGATTCCTCGAATTAGTGCTTCATGACCTGCATCAGTAATGGTGGCATTTGCAAAATCCACACTATGGGATATGGCATTCGGTGCACCGAATCCCAGGTAGGGATGGATTGCAGGTACCTTGTAACTGACGTTACCCATATCGATGGATCCAGAACCTCTTTCGGGTGAGAGAATAGTTGTTTCTCCTGCTTCAAGAAGGTTCTTCGAGAATGCATCAGAGAGGGTCTCATTGGTCTTCATGTTATCATAGGAGATTTCATAGCTTGATATGGTCAGCGCTGCTCCGGTCATAAGAGATGCTCCTTCAGCGATGTGCTTAATCTTTTCCACAACGCTATCAAGAACTTCTCTTGTTGCTGCACGGATATAGAACTGTGCAGTGGCGTCTTCAGGAACAATATTGGCCGCAAGGCCACCTTCAGTGATGATGCCGTGAAGCCTTACATCGGATGTCACATGCTGCCTTAAAGCATTGATTCCATTGAAAAGTAGAAGAACTGCATCCAGAGCATTGATTCCTTTTTCCGGCTGAGCTGCAGCATGACTTGCTTTCCCCTTATAGGAGAACTGAAGAGCATCCATGGCCAGGGATTTTCCGCTCTTCACTGAGTGCTGGCCTGGATGAAGGATCATAGCCGCATCCACAGAATCAAGCAGTCCCTGTTTAGAGATTTCAACTTTTGCGCCATCTGTCTCCTCTGCGGGTGTGCCGAAGACACTGATCTTTCCGCCTGTCACTGAAAGCACCTTACTTAAAGCGACTCCAGCTCCTGCCCCCATGGTTCCGATCATATTGTGACCGCAGCCATGACCAATACCAGGTAGTGCATCATATTCACATAAAAACGCCACATGCGCTCCAGAAAGTCCACTGTCATAAACTGCATGGAAAGCAGTGGCTTTACCCGCTATACCCATCTCAATCTCAAAACCATTTTTCTTTAGAAACTCAGTGAGCTTTTCCACTGCCAGAAATTCCTCGTTACCGAGTTCAGGATGTGCATAGATATAGTCACTGATTGAAATGAGCTCATCTTTCATGGAATCAATATGGTCACGAATCATCTTCTTCATAATGTCTCCTTATGGTCTTAATTTCTTTATCTCTATTACGTCTATTCTATAACACTTTAGACAGGAAGTCCCTGGTCCTTGGATGCTTAGGGTGATTAAAAATCTCATCAGGTGTATCTTCCTCCACAATGAGCCCGTCATCCATAAACAAGACGCGATCTGCAATTTCTCTTGCAAAGCCCATTTCATGCGTGACCACAACCATGGTCATTCCTTCTTCTGCAAGTTTCTTCATAACATCCAGAACCTCACCCACCATTTCAGGATCAAGGGCTGATGTAGGCTCATCAAAGAGCATGACATCAGGTGACATGGCAAGGGCGCGCGCAATGGCGATTCTCTGCTTCTGACCACCTGAGAGCTTTGAAGGATAGCTCGCTATTTTATCCTCAAGTCCGATGCGTTTAAGGAGTCTGTCCGCGACTACTTTAGCCTCTCCCTGGGAAAGACCTTTAAGCTTCCTTGGGCCTATGGTGATGTTTTCTAGAACCGAAAGGTGAGGGAAGAGGTTAAACTGCTGAAATACCATCCCCATTTTCTGACGGATGAGATCGATGTCCAGCTTCTTGTCCATGAGGGAAACTCCCTCGAAGGTGATACTTCCACCTGTTGGCACTTCAAGGAGATTAAGGCATCTTAAGAAAGTGCTCTTACCGGAGCCGCTGGGTCCGATGATGACCACTACTTCTCCTTTATTGATGGTGAGATCCACACCTTTAAGAACTTCGAGCTTTCCGAAATTTTTCTTTAATTCACTGACATTAATCACTGGTCTGCATCCTCCTTTCAAATAGTCCCAGAATCTTAGATAACCCGAAGGTCATGATGAAGTAGAGAAGGGCTGCGATCATGAGCGGCTCAAACACCTTGAAGGTGTTTCCTCTCACCGTATCGGCATTGTACATGAGGTCATGGATTCCAATTATAGATACAATGGAAGATTCCTTGATGATGGTGATGAATTCATTCCCAAGAGCCGGCAGAATGGTCTTCACCGCCTGAGGGATGATGATGTATCTCATGGCCATGGGCTTTTTCATGCCGATGGAACGGGCAGCTTCCAGCTGACCCTTGTCCACGGACTGGATTCCGGCCCTTACGATCTCGGAGATGTATGCTGCACTGTTTATGGACAGAGCGACAATCCCTGCTGAAAAATCGGGAAGCATGATCCCGATATAGGGAAGTCCGTAATAGATGACATAGAGCTGTAGTAGAAGAGGTGTCCCTCTTATGAATTCCACGTAGGCTGAGCCCAGGAATTTAAGAAGTTTGTTATTGCTCAGTCTCAGAAAAGTCAGGATCAGGCCGAAGACCGATCCTAGGATTACGGTGAAAAAGGCCAGAATCAGCGTATATTTCATTCCGTCAAGGAAAAAGTTCTGATATTTGGGTAAGAAGCTGAAGTCCATGGAATACCTCCTAATATAAAGAATAAGTCAAAGGCAAAAGTCAGGGGTTAGCCTGACTTCCTTGACAGGGTTTAGTTTTCCAGCTGCTCTTCTGCAAGAAGCGTAGCATCGGCAACGAATTTGTCTACCAGTTTTTCCTCTAGAAGCCTTGTTAGTGTCTTGTTTACAGCTTCAAGATAGTCATCACTGCCTTTTTTCAGTGCGATGGCTGTTCCATTGTCTTCCATCTCTATTGGAATCTCAGTAATGAATAGTCCTGGGTTTACGGATACACCGCTCTTGGCTACAGGATACTCGATGATGGCGGAGTCGATTCTTCCGCTGTTAAGAGATAGAATCAGGTCAGTAATCTTTCCAAGGGCTACAGGTGACGCGCCTGGAAAATGTTCGCTTGCGATGGTTTCCTGAATGGCACCCTTCTGTACACCTATCTTCTTGCCTTTCAGGCTCTCTGCTGATGTCAGTACATCCTTGTCCTCAGCTCTTATGACTACAGTCTGCATGGACTGGTAGTAGATCTGGGAGAAATCTACGTTTTCTGCTCTCT
Source organism: uncultured Proteiniclasticum sp. (assembly GCA_964643785.1). Classification (GTDB taxonomy): domain Bacteria; phylum Bacillota; class Clostridia; order Clostridiales; family Clostridiaceae; genus Proteiniclasticum. The sequence continues at coordinate 16,143 of CAZXUT010000058.1, read as the reverse complement.
CAGGTGTTGGTGACATCCCTGCGATGACGATGTCGATATTTCCCTGATCAAGTGCTGCAAGGAGTCCGTCAAATTTCATGTCCTTGATTACCAGTTCAACACCCAGGTCTTTGGCAATCTCTTTTCCAATCTCAATGTCGAAACCCACGATCTCATCTATTCCATTGATTGATGCATGGAACTCATAAGGCGGGTAATCGGCACTGGTACCAAGAATAAGCGTACCTTTTTCCTTGATTTTCTCCAATGGGGTCTGTTCCTTTGTTTCAGGAGCGGCCTCGGGTGTAGCTTCTGGTGTGGAGACTGGTTGATCTGGTTGCGTTTCAGACGCGGTCTCTTTTGATGCGCAGGCGGTGAAGGATAGAAGTGAGGTCAGTGCCAGTGTCAGTATGAGTGCTTTCTTGATTCCTGTTTTTTCATTATAATTCCTCCAAGCATTTAATATTTCATAATAATACAATAATCTACATAAATATGCAATACTTGAATTCAAAATTAATTCATATTTACAGCTGATTATATGGAGTCAATTCGTTTACATTAGATAATAGCTCATGAATGCACGGTTTTAAAAAGAATTGCGTATAATTTTGAAGATTAGAAAATGACTGAATAGTGAATAGCCGCTAATATTAATAACAGTTAATGAGTAAATATGCATAGATTTGGAATGTTGATCATGGATCTGATAGTCTGTTTCAAATCTTTTGTCAGAATGGGTAAAACAATGAAGAAAAGATTTTTGGTGCAAGAAATATGCATACGAACTTGAGTGGCGGTAATAAATCCTGATATATCAATATCTCCATAATTTCTCCACAATGTTTTAGTATTTTATAGAAGTTATATTAAAACACCAAAGGAGAAAAATAATGAAAAAGTTAAAGGGTATAGCTGTAATTGCACTATCGTCCGTGATTGTTCTCTCTCTAGCTGCATGTGGCAACAAAAATGTTGAAGAAAACATAACGGATAGAGGAGTAAAGGCATTCAATGAAATTGTTAAGACCTATCCAGATAAGAAAGGATTTCATGATCCTATGCAGCATTGGGGATTTGAAGTGGAATCAGGAGAAAAGTTTGAATGGAGCAATGATATGTCTGCAAATAAAGCGGATTTTGCCATGGTCGTTCAAGCAGAACCACTGATCAATGCAGGACTGGATGTGGAAAAACTTGACAAGAATATATGGTTATTTGAAGAAGTAGGCAAAGACTCTATGGGTATGGAGCAACCTGCATTACTGATATTGCCTTATGATATCAGTGACACAAAGACAACCAGCACTGAGTCTGACGAATCCATGCAAGCTCTTCTTGCTGCTGATAATGATAATTTAATATATCATGAAGATCAGCAGCATTATGTACTGAATCTTGGTGGTACAAATGAAGTTATTTGGACGGAGGAACTTGGGCTGAATGATTCCGACATGGTCTTTGTTCTTGATGCAGAATCCCTGATCGCTGCTGGACTTGATATTGATAAACTGGAAGGTTCAGGATGGGTCTTCAAGGAAGCTAGTGATATGGATAAGACCCCTGACCAGATTATCAAAACATACGATCTTAAAAAATAGAGATACTTGAGATTAATAGAAATGCTGGAGCATTTCTATTGTCTGATCCTTGAATTAGTTATAGTAAGGTTCACAAAATCACAAGTTGTGACGCATTGAAATATCGTTGAACTGATCAGCGACATGATTTATGAAGATGTCATTTAGGTGTTTCAGACATGCTTTGTAGACTTGAATTTCGGATGAATATTGTGATCGTTGATGTCAGACAAAAAGATGCATTGATTTGTGGATATGCAGGGGTCTATTCCAGCTTTGTGCTTGATGCAAGACGTGCTGCTGAAAGGTTTGATGTTGATATCAGAGATATTCTTGTTGAACTTGGGAAAAGAAAAGCAGTGGGTGGTCAAGAGGGCTGGATCATTGAAGTTGCAAGTGATTTAAAGAATATAAAGTAATCTTATTGCAAATGAAGAATCATGTTAAGTGAAAAGTCGGGAAACCTACTAAACGACTGAACTAGAACAATAACAATATACCTAATTTATGAGTAAATTAATTTCATTTAAATGAAACTGAGATACCTGTTGGATATTTTTCCTGCAGGTATTTTAGAATGTCCCAAAGTGGGCTTTCAAAATGCTGTACAACAAGACCACTGACTACTTTAATACTGTATTGTGTGTTGTGAATAGTAGAAGCGATTTATGATTGTGTAATAGTTGACAAATTTTATACAGGATTGTATTATTGTATTACAATATACGAAATTATTTGGTTGATTTCTGGCAAACTATGATTCGTTCATGATCAATTTAGAGATATTTGAGGGTGGATGAGAATTCAGACAGACTAGGTAGAATATGAATGATAAATTACTGCTAGAGCATTAAGAGGATTTTGTATGGTATGTGATTTATGATTATATGAATCACATATCATTCTAAAAGATAATACAAAAATAACTATATTATTTCAGGGGGAATAAAATGAAAATATTCATCGACACAGCAAATGTAGCAGAAATAAAGAAAGCAAATGATATGGGTGTTATTTGCGGAGTCACAACAAATCCAACCCTTATTGCAAAAGAAGGAAGAGATTTTAATGAAGTGATTCAAGAAATTACTAGTATAGTAGATGGGCCAATTAGTGGGGAAGTCATAAGCCTAGAGACTGAAGAAATGGTCAAGCAGGGGCAGGAAATTGCTAAAATTCATAGAAATATGATTGTAAAAATTCCTATGACAGCAAACGGGCTTGCAGCAGTGAAAATTTTAACTGCTGAAGGAGTTAAAACAAACGTTACACTTATATTTACAGCAGGACAAGCCTTACTTGCTGCTAGAGCAGGTGCGACCTACGTCAGTCCTTTTTTAGGACGTCTAGACGACATTTCAACTGATTCACTGGAATTAATTGAAACAATTGCTGAGATATTTAAAATTCATGATATTAAAACTCAAATCATAGCAGCGAGCATAAGAAGCCCTCTACACGTAGTAGATGCAGCAAGAGCAGGAGCTCACATCGCTACTGTGCCAGCTAATGTAATCAACGCAATGATTAACCATCCATTAACTGACAGCGGTATTGAAAGATTCATTAAGGATTGGAATGATACCTTTAATAAATGATAAATGTGGTGATGATGAATGAAAGAGTACTATTAAAATGGTTATTATGATGAATAACTGATAAATTATAATACTCTCAGATGAGGATTGAGATTAGGTCTCTAAAGTGACTTTATCTGATATTTGAGCTGCATTAATCAAATAAAATCGAAGTAGCTATTGGAGCTGCGTCCATAGCGATATTAACTGCAGAGAATTATGTCGAATTTTCGTTGAATAAGATAATAAGTTATGTTATTTTATATACAAGAGAAAGATTCAATAAGTTAAGAACAATAAAAAGTATGTTGTAATTATAGATTGAATAAGTTTAATATACAAAAATTCAATTCTTTACTTTTTACAACAAGTGAACATTATCAATAGTTAATTAAAGTTGACAATCTATTCTTGCGATTGTATACTTTGCTAACAATTAAGAGTGGAGATGAAATGAATAATGAATATCGAACGAATTCAAAGAATTAGCATGAGTGATCAAGTATGTGATCAGTTGAAGAAGCTTATGTTTGAGGGTAAATTGAAACCTGGAGATAAGATCGGATCTGAAAATGAGCTATGTAATTCTTTTGGTGTTAGCCGCGTGACAATTCGTGAAGCACTTATGAAATTGACAGCTATGGGATTATTAGAATCAAGGTATGGCAGTGGTACTTATGTGAAGGAAGTAGAAGCGGGTTCTTATATGAATGCCATTATTCCTGTTGCATATTTAAGGTTAGAATCGGTCTTGGAGGTTCTGGAATTTCGACAAGTTATAGAAGTTAGAACAGCTGGCTTGGCGACTAAGTTAGCCACTGAAGATGATATTAAGAGACTTATGGATATATACGAAATAATGAAGCATAATGTAAATAAAGAAAAAGAGTTTTCAGAAGCAGATTTGAATTTCCATATTGAACTTGCAAAAATCACCAAGAATACTTTAATAATTGAAACAATGATGATTATTAAAGATATTTTGAGCGAAAACATTTTCAGCTCAGTTCAGTTAAAAGGTCATGAAGGCGGTATTAAATACCACAAATTGCTAATTGAGTCGATTCAGGAGCGCAAACCTGAAAAAACTATGGCGATTATGGAAGAACATCTACAAGATGCCTACGACACATTTGAACAGCGTTTAGAGGTATTTAAAAACGAATAAAAAATATAAATGAATATGATCATAGAAAGTCCATCATTTCGATTTGAAGTGATGGACTTTCTATGTTTGTAGAGAACCGTGAATATTGTTTACATGCATATTATCCACAGTTTTTAAAAATACTAGTACTTATTTAATTCTTTAAGAAAGTCATCTAAATTATCCGGAGAATCAACATTGAAGAAGTTTTTTAGTAATAAATGCGCTATTCGGTCATGCGTTATCAAGATGCTATCAGATACAAAGATTTAAATATACTTATAGTATCACAGATGAATTATAAGTTAAAATGAATAATTGTTAAATTTTTGCCGATCAAGTGGATCTTTGGGCATTAAATGATAAAAACATGTTCTTGTTTACATATGTTCTGGCTCAAGTGATATCGGCAAGATTGTTTAATAAATAACTATGTAAAAATTATGGAATAAGTGATTGACAATGTTTACATGCTTGGTTATAATTAACGCAAAGATTGTAATACAATATGACAATCTAAAGGTATTTAATTAATACAAAATTAAAAGGGGGAAATTACATGAGTGAAAAATTGAAGGAAAAAGTGAATGGGAAATTGAATGAATTATTTTCATTGGAAGGCAAAGTTGTTCTAATGACAGGAGCTGCTGGAGGAATTGGAGCAGCGCTATCAAAAGGACTTGCATCAGTTGGTGCGAATATGATCCTTTGTGATTTTAATGAAGAGGGTTTAAAAGAAGTTGAAGATGATATAAAAGCAGAAGGTAATAATGCTACCAGTGTGGTTATTAATATGCTGGAATTGGATTCTATTAAGAAATGCGTTGGAACAGTAATTGAAAAGTTCGGGAAAATTGATGTGTTAGTTAATATGGCTGGTATTAATAAGAGAGTACCATTACTTGAAGGTGATGAAGAAACATTTGATAGAATTATTGGGGTAAATCTAAAGGGTGTTCACTTCATTAGCCAAGAGGTTGCAAAGCATATGAAAGAAGCAAAAACAGGAAGTATTATTAATGTGGCATCCTATAATGCCGTGATGATGCTGGGTGGTAATGGAATATACGGGGCATCTAAAAGCGGAATTGCAGCACTCACAAGATCACAAGCAATTGAATGGGCAAAATATGGAATCAGATCTAATGCTTTATCACCAGGACATATAAGCACACCATTAACAGCACCATTATGGACAGATCCTATTCGTTCAAAATTCATGTTGGACAGAATTGCTATGGCTAGACCTGGAACACCAGACGATTTACTGGGAATGCTGGTATTACTTGCATCAGATGCATCATCATACATGTCAGGAATGCTGTACCATGTGGATGGTGGCTGTCTAGCTGGTGGACAACCTTGGGAGATGTAATATAAATTGAAAAGCAAATATCAAAAACATATATTAAGGGGAGAAAGAAATGAGTATAAAGAGATTTTTAGTTATGGGGTTATCATTAACAATGGTATTGGGTATATTAGTTGGTTGTGGTGCTAAGGATACTACTACAGCGGATACAACTGGCAAAGATGTAAACGTTAAACTAACACTTTCTACACCCGATCCGGATTCATCTTCGATTACAATAGCAGCAAAAAAATATGCAGAACTAATAAAAGAAAAAAGTGGAGGAACAGTTGAAGTACAAGTTTTCTCGAATGGTTCTTTATATGGTGGGGATACGGCAGCAGGTGTAAAGCAGTTAGGATCTGGGGGTATGGATATGCTTACATTAACATCAGCAGCATATGCAAGCTTTAATCCGGAATTCACAGTAATCAGTATTCCTTACTTATTTTCATCAGGAGAACAATACCGAGATTATTTAAATAGTGAAAATGGTACTCACCTATTAGAAAGTACTCAAGATTGGGGAATTACATCAGTAGGTTTCTGGACAAGAAGTTTTAGACAAATCACGAACTCTGTACGACCAATTACTTCTCCTGAGGATTTAAAAGGAATTAAAATGAGAGTTTTAAATAATCCATTATGGGTTGAATTCTTTGGTGCAACTGGAGCTATTACAACACCTATGTCATTCGGTGAAGTTTACACAGCATTACAGCTGAATACGATAGATGGTCAAGAAAATCCTGTGGACATTCCACTAACTTCTAAATTTTATGAAGTACAAAAATATTTGACGGTATCAAATCATATTGTGGATGCATGGGTAGTAGGATTTAATTCTAAAAAATTAGAATCACTAAGTGAAAATCAACAAAAAGCAATTCAAGAAGCTACAGAGGAAATGCAACAATGGAAATGGGATTATGATATAACTGCTGATGCAGAATCGCAAGAAGAATTAATCAGTCAGGGAATGGAGATCAATGAAATTACACCTGAGAATCAAGCAAAGTTTGTTGAAATATCCAATAGTCTTACTGACACGTATAAAGAATTAGTTGGAAATGATGATTTATTCAATAAAACAATGAAATTTGTAGGTAAATAAAGCAACTAAGGTTGGAAATGGCTTTATGAATTTATTCAAAAATATTCATAAAGCCATAGCTAACATAGTATGAATTGGAAGGTGATAATAATGGAACATCAAACAAAGAATAAAAAATCAAATATTGTAAAGTTTTACTCGGTTTTTGATAAAATATGGGACATTTTGATCAGTTTCGCCATAATATTAGTAATAATTATTGTAATTATTCAGATTCTAGCGCGATTCTTTGATATTGCTGTGCCATGGACAGAAGAGAGTTCTAGATATGCATTTATCTGGATGATGTTTATTGGAACTGCCTTAAGTATGAGGAAGTCAGAGGCAGCAAGGGTTACTTTTTTTATTAATATGTTCCCAAAAGCAGGGAAAATAATTACCAAAACATTATATATAGTAATTTCAGCTGGATTCTTTATATTTATGGTTATATCTGGAGCAGAGTTGGTAAAGCAACAAATCGTGATGAATGAAGTGGGTACCGCTATTCTCATGCCAATGTGGTTAATTGGAATTTGTTTACCTGTATCTGGTATTTTGGGTATTATCTCTCTAGTTGGCAATGTGCTATTAGATCCAGAATTAATAGATGGAGGTGAAGTACTATGAGTATATTTTTATTAGTAGCATTTCTTGTTCTAATGTTTCTAGGAATACCAATAGCAATTGCATTAGGAGTTTCATCTGTAGCTACTATCGTTATTTTCACAGAATTGCCAATATCATTGGTTATTCAATCTATGTTTACCTCCATGAATAGTTTTATTATGTTATCTGTCCCTTTGTTCATCTTGGCAGGATCCTTGATGGATGAAGGTCGTGTAGCAGAGAAAATTTACAATCTTGCACATGCTGCTGTCGGCTGGATATTTGGTGGACTTGGACACGTTGCAATTCTTTCAAATGTTATCTTCGGAGCAATGTCTGGATCTGCAATCGCAGCAATGGCTAGTATTGGAAAGATGAGTACCAATGAGCTAGTGAAGAAAGGATATCCAAAAGAATATGGAACAGCTATCTCACTAAGCGGTTCTATGCTTGCTACGATTATACCACCAAGTATTTTAATGGTGGTTGCCGCAGCAGTGGCAAACGTATCAGTTGGACGAGCATTGTTAGGTGGTTTAATACCAGGTGTCATTATGGGCTTGGCATTTATGATATACAACTATATTTATTGTAAACGTCATAACATTGGAGAAAAATCAACTTTTTCTTGGAAAGTGCTTTTCAAGAAAACTTTAGTTGCAATTCCTGCGTTGTTAGTTCCTGTTATCTTATTAAGTGGAATGTTTACAGGGTTTTTCACACCGACTGAAGCAGCAGCTGTAGCCGTTGTTTATACAATTTTAATTTCAGTATATGTTTATAAAGGTATTAAATGGAAAGCAATTCCATCTGTTATATGTAACACTGCAAAATCCACTGGTTCTATTCTATTTATTGCAATTACTGCTAAGCCTGCTGCAATGATTTTTGAATTAGATGGACTACCACAAAAAGTAGGAGCAGCTATCAGTATGATTTCAACCAATACAATTATCATTATGTTAGTAATATTTTTATTCTTGATATTTGTTGGTATGTTTATGGATGCAACCGCTGCTATTTATATTTTAGTTCCGATTTTGTTACCTGCCGTCACTGCTCTTGGTGTAGATCCAGTATACTTTATTGTATTCTTGGTTATTTCACTTTCTTTTGGTCTAATTACACCACCAGTGGGAGTATGTTTATATGCAGCTGCAAATGTAACTAATCAGCCTATAGAAACAATAGTGAAGGCATCTGTACCTTGGTTGATTTTAATAGTAGCCTTAATTGTGGGCTTTATAGTATTTCCGCAACTAATTACTGGTCCATTAGAATTAATGATGGGTACTTAGTGAAATGTAGGTATAAATTGGAGATTCGTAGGTTGATTCTATAGATAGATATCTTGAGATGCTGGATTGTTTCGTCGTATAGAGCACCTACTAGAAATAAAATAAGGATGGTAGAAACATGAGATTTGGATGTTGTTTAAATATGATAGCTTCTCAGCCAGATGGAACTGGTATAGAATATATAGAAAAACTATCAGAAATCGGATACGACTATGTTGAACTCCCTTTGGCAGAAATGATGGCATTGTCAGATAGTGAATTTGAAAGTTTCAAGGAAAGAATTGAACGGTCTGGTGTTCACTGCGAAGTGTGTAATAATTTTTTTCCGAAGAACATTCGACTGACAGGTTCTGATGTGAATATTGATGAAATTCTACAATACGTAGAATTAGCACTAAAACGAGCAAGCTCACTTGGTGTGGAATATGTAGTATTTGGAAGTGGAGGGGCAAAAAACGTACCTTCAGGATATCCATTAGAAAAAGGATATCAGCAAGTTGTTTCCTTATTAAAGCAAATCGCACCTATTGCGGAGAAAAATCATATTACAATTTGTATCGAACCATTAAGAAAAGCTGAGTGTAATTTGATCAATACATTCGAAGAAGGGTGTAATTTGGCAAAGGATGTTAATGAAGATAATATTCGTGTTTTAGTCGATTATTATCATATGTCCGTAGAACAAGAGTCTGTTGAGAATATTAGAAATGAAGGAAAAAACTATCTAAGACATGTGCATTTTGCAAGGCATGAAGGTAGAGTATACCCTGAGAGTGAAAGTGAGGATTCATATCAGCCGTTTATCGATGCGTTGAAAGATGTGGGATATAGCTCCAGAGTGAGCTGTGAAGCATATACTGAAGACTTCAATGTAAGTGCAACACAAACATTAGCATTTTTTAAAGAGAACTTTAGAAATTAGGAGGAAAAAAGAATGAGTTATAGTAAAGAATTATTAGAAGAACTAAGAATTAAAGCACAACAGCTAAGAAAAGATGTTGTCATTAGTATTGGTGTAGGTGTTGCAGGACATATAGGTGGTTCTAATTCATCAGCTGATATTGTAGCTGCATTATACTTTTATAAAATGAAATTCGATCCAAAGAATCCTAAAATGGCAGATAGAGATCGATTCTTATTAAGTAAAGGACATGTTGCAATTCTTCAATACGCAGCATTGGCAGAAGCTGGATTCTTTCCAGTAGAGGATCTGAAGACAACAAAAGAAATAGGTTCTTACCTTCAAGGTCATCCGGATGTACTGAAGACACCAGGTATCGAAGCAGGTACTGGTTCACTTGGACAGGGATTATCCATCGGGCTTGGAATGGCACTTGGATTAAGAGAAGACAAGAGTGATAGAAAAGTATATGTACTGGTAGGCGATGGAGAAATCAGTGAAGGTCAGATCTGGGAAGCGGCTATGGCAGCCAGCACATTCAAACTGGATAACCTGGTGGCAATTGTAGACAGAAATCAGCTTCAGGCCAACGGACCTATAGTGGACAGATTCAACAGCAATCCATTGATCCCTAAGTGGGAGAGCTTTGGATGGAATGTGATTGAAATTGATGGACACAACATGGAAGAAATTCTTACAGCTTTAGACAAAGCCGATACTGTAAAAGGAATGCCAACAGTAATTGTGGCTAACACAGTAAAGGGTAAAGGCGTAAGCTTTGCTGAAAATGTAGTAAGTTACCATAATGGAATGCTGACAGAAGAAACATACAAGAAAGCGATAGAAGAGTTATCTATTTAAGATGAAGGAGGGACATGAAATGAGTTATACAAATCAAAGAATAGCGTACGGAAGTACATTAGTTGAATTAGGAAAAGAAAATAAGAATATTGTCGTATTAGATGCAGATTTAGGTGGTTCTACCATGGGGAAAATGTTTGAAGCAGAGTTCCCAAATAGACATTTTGAAATGGGTATTGCTGAGGCGAATATGACATCTGCAGCTGCAGGGCTTGCACAGGTCGGTAAGATTCCATTCACAAATTCATTTGCGGTATTTGCAGCAGGAAGAGCATACGATCAGATTCGTCAGACAATCGCAATTGGAAAGCTGAACGTGAAAATATGCGGAAATTCCTCAGGACTGTCAGATTTCGGAGATGGTTCTACACATCAGGCAGTAGAAGACATCGCAATTATGAGAGCAATTCCTAACATGACCGTACTTTGTCCAGTCGATGCCATTGAAACCGCAAAAATGGTTAAAGCAATGGTTGAATATAACGGACCAGTATACTTAAGATTAAATCGTAATGACTATGATAATGTAACAGCTGAAAGCGATGATTTTAAAATTGGTGTACCTACAGTATTAAAAGAAGGAAACCAGATTGTTGTATTTGCTACTGGAATTATGGCAGCGAAGGCTGTTGAAGCAGCAAAGGCTCTAGAGGGAGAAATTTCTTTAAAGGTTGTCAATGTAAGTACAATCAAACCTTTAAATGCTGAAAGCATTATTGCACTCGCAAAAGATTGCAGCGCAGTGATTACTGCTGAAGAACATAGTGTTATTGGTGGACTAGGAAGTGCTATTGCTGAGGCTCTGTGTAAAGCATGCAAACCAATTGAATTTGTAGGTGTTCAGGATACATTTGGATGTAGTGCACATAATTACGCGGAACTCATGGAGCATTTTGAACTGACATCTGAATCTATTGCTAATGCAGCTAGAAAATTGGTGGGAATCATTTAATGAATAATCACAGGAACTTAACAGTTTCGGTGAATATACAAATCTAAACAAAAGGGGAACAGGAATATGAAAATCGGATTTATCGGTCTCGGTATTATGGGTAGCCCAATGGCTAAGAACCTATTAAAAGCAGGTCATGAAATTGTTGTCTTTGATATTATGAAAGACAATGTTGCAGATCTTGTGGCTTCAGGAGCAAAGGCAGCAGTATCTTCAAAGGCTGTTGCAGAAGAATGTAAAATGATCATTACAATGCTACCTAACTCACCACATGTGAAAACAGTGGTTTGTGGCAAAGACGGCGTTCTGGAAGGCGCAACTGAGGGGACAATCTTAATCGATATGAGCTCAATTGCACCTCTAGCTTCTCAGGAAATCGCTAGATTATGTGTTGAAAAAGGCGTGAAAATGCTTGATGCTCCAGTAAGTGGAGGAGAACCAAAAGCAATTGATGGTACTTTATCAATTATGGTCGGTGGCGATAAAGAAGTCTTTAGTGAAGTATATGACATTTTGATGATCATGGGTGGAAGTGCTGTTTACTGCGGTGATTTAGGTGCTGGTAATACGACAAAGCTTGCAAATCAGGTAATAGTGGCACTTAACATTGCTGCAGTAGCTGAGGCATTCACACTTTCAACAAAGGCTGGGGTTGATCCTAAGCTGGTATTTGACGCAATAAAGGGTGGATTGGCTGGCTCTACTGTTATGAATGCAAAGGTTCCGATGATTATGGACGGGAATTTTGAACCTGGATTCAAAATTGATCTGCATATCAAGGATTTGAATAATGCACTTGATACAGGACATGGTGTCGGTTCACCACTTCCTTTGACCTCAATGGTTATGGAAATGATGCAGACATTAAGAGCAGACGGATTTGGTCAGAATGATCACAGTGCTATTGCGAAGTATTATGAGAAAGTTTCTGGAACAAAAGTAAGAAGCTAGAATTTTCTAGTGAGAAGGCTGAGTCTCTTTATTACTGAATTACAGTAATAAAGGAAGAGTGGTTTTGTGAGATATATTCACTGTTTACTCTTCTGGACAAGCTGGCACCAATGTTGATTTAATTAAGTTTACTCCAGATGAGTGTCCCTGACAGGACCTTCAGTCATAAAATTCTAAGGAGATCATTGTGAGAAAAGTAGTTTTAATACCTGATTCTTTTAAAGGCACGCTTAGTTCAATGCAGATATGCGACATTATTGAAAGCAAGATCAAGAAGTATTTTCCTGAATGTCAAGTTGTCTCCATACCAGTAGCTGATGGAGGTGAGGGTAGTGTAGATTCCTTCCTGAAAGCACTGGGCGGAGAAAAAATAGATCTTACAGTTAAAAATCCGTACTTTGAAGAGATTGAATCTTTTTATGGAATCATTGATAACGGGAATACAGCTGTTATAGAAATGGCAGCTTGTGCCGGATTGCCAATGGTTGAAGACAGAAAGAATCCTAGTAAAACGACGACTTATGGTGTTGGACAGCTGATTTTAGATGCTGCAAGAAGAGGAGTAAAGAAAATAATTGTTGGCCTTGGTGGAAGCAGTACAAATGATTGTGGTTGTGGTGCGGCTGCTGCAGTAGGAGTGAAGTTCTTTAATGTCAAAGGTGAAGAATTTGTCCCTACAGGGGGAACTATGCATGAAATTTCAGGGATTGATCTATCAGGCAAAGCTGAAATTTTAAAGGGAATTGAAATAGTCACTATGTGTGATATCGATAATCCTATGTACGGACCTACAGGCGCTGCCCATATTTTTGGCCCACAGAAGGGTGCAGATAAAGAAATGGTATTGTTCCTTGACGAGGGTGTCAAAAATGTTTCAGAAATCATAAAAAAAGATTTATTCATGGATGTAAGTGAAATACCTGGGGCTGGAGCCGCAGGCGCAATGGGTGCAGGTATGATCGCTTTCTTCAATTCTGAATTACAGATGGGAATTAATACAATCCTCGACACAGTTCATTTCAGTGATGTAATAACAAACGCGGATATGATATTTACTGGAGAAGGAAAAATTGATTCTCAGAGCTTAAGAGGGAAAGTAGTGATCGGAGTAGCCAAAAGGGCGAAACTTCAGAATGTTCCCGTAACGGTTATAGCGGGTGGAATAGACAATGGAATAGACGAAGTATATGACGTGGGTGTAACTTCAGTTTTTTCCATCAACAGACTACCAGAAGCTTTTGAAACAAGCCGTCATAAAAGTGTGGACAACATTACATTCGCAGTGGATAACATTCTTCGCCTGATTAAGAGTGTCACTGAATTAAAGAAATAGAACTGATCATTATTCACCATAAAAGGAGAAAAATGACAGAAACGGGAATTTTACTCTGTACTGAGAACACTTTCAAGCGGATCTTTATATAAAACAATGGGGTTTATAAAGTGTCACGTTGAAAGGCCTGTTATTATACCGGAAACTCGGGGAATGTTTCTGTTCCTGTATATTTTAAAGTATACATGTGAGTAAGCAGGTGGGACTGGTACTTGTAGAGGTAGAACACTTCTACAGGATCTGGAGTGAATATCCGTTTGGATTAAATAGCTTAGGGAAATACTGTGTACAAAATCCAGGAACAGCTTGGACTAAAGATGGAGTGTGGAAAAAAACTGGTCGATGAGGCTTTGAGAAAATATAAGCAGCTTTCACTGTAGAATAAAGTAGTCTCGACAACTGGCCAATCTAAAAACAATCTGAAATAAGTCCTGAGTTTTAGAGTTTAATCTGATAAATAATAATGATCTGTCCCTGTATCCGATTATAAAAGTCGGTTCAGGGATTTTTCATGCACAAAATTATTTAATTTCGTCCTGTTTAATAATTCTAAATTAGGTAAAGGGAATTCTGTAGAAGTGCAGCACGTATGTGACCATAACCGAATCCGGTAAGTATCGGGTTATCCGGTTCAGAGAAGACGTTAGACTTCCCGAAAAAAAGAAAAAGATAAATGTCATCAAAACCATCGGAAACTGTGAGCAGATATTGGCTGAAGATCCTGATGTGAGGGGAAAGCTTGAGGTATCTGCAGAAGAGATCTTGCAAGTATATGCAATCATCCAGCAACTCTCGGACAGAATGATACCCAATAAGTTTATTCTGGATCAAGTAGGTAGGCTTGATGCACAGAAGGTTATCTAGGCGTTTATCTATCTTCTGTTACATCGCTGTGAGTATCCACGAAGCATCTTAGCGTGCGCTAAGGATCAGTCGCTTTATGTAGGACTCGATGAGATGAAACTGGATCGGATGTATGATGTTCTGGATGTGCTTAAATCATCAAGAGAAGAGATTATTGCTCACCTTGGTAAATTCTTCAAGAACAATACAAACCGCGACAGCAACAAGGCATACTACGATGTCACCACCTACGCTTATGAAAGCACGCGTTGGAGAGAATTAAGGATGTTTGGTTTTTCCAAAGATCATAAGAATAATGAAGTGCAAGTTTTCATGGGGCTTCTCATTGATAATAACGGAATTTCCGTAATCTATGAGCTTTTTTTAGAGAATACGATGGACCAGAATACATTGATTCAATCTGTAAACAGAGGATCATGCCGAAGACCAATCCTTGGATCAAGGTGACAAAAGATAGGGATAAGCGTATGTTTCATTCCGCTAAAAAGAAGTTCTGGGATTCAGGTTAGAAGCTGAAGTCCATTGCTTACCTCCTAATATTAAGAAGAAGTCAAAGAGAAAAGACAGGAGACCTGGATGGTGGCAATAAAAACCTCATGAATCAATATCTCCATAATTTCTCCACATTGTTTTAGTATTTTATAGAAATGATATTAAAAAATATTATAACAAAAAAGGAGAAAAATAATGAAAAATTTTAAAGGTATAGTGGTACTTACACTGTCTTCCGTGATTGTTCTCTCTCTGGCTGCATGTGGTAACAAAGATGTTGAAGAAAATATAACCGAGAAGGGAATAAACGCGTTCAATGAAATTGTAGAGACCTATCCAGATAAGAAGGGGTTTCATGATGCTATGCAGCATTGGGGATTTGAAGTGGAATCTGGAGAAAAGTTTGAATGGAGCAATGATATGTCAGCAAATAAAGCGGATTTTGCCATGGTCGTTCAAGCAGAACCACTGATTAATGCAGGTCTGGATGTGGAAAAACTTGACAAGAATGTCTGGTTATTTGAAGAAGCAGGCAAAGACTCTATGGGTATGGAGCAACCTGCATTACTGATATTGCCTTATGATATCAGTGACACAAAGACAACCAGCACTGAGTCTGACGAATCCATGCAAGCTCTTCTTGCTGCTGATAATGATAATTTAATATATCATGAAGATCAGCAGCATTATGTACTGAATCTTGGTGGTACAAATGAAGTTATTTGGACGGAGGAACTTGGGCTGAATGATTCCGACATGGTCTTTGTTCTTGATGCAGAATCCCTGATCGCTGCTGGACTTGATATTGATAAACTGGAAGGTTCAGGATGGGTCTTCAAGGAAGCTAGTGATAAGGATAAGACCCCTGACCAGATTATCAAAACATACAGTCTTAAAAAATAAGTAGATCAGGAAGTTTAAATATGGAGCTGGAGTACTTATAATAGCTAGTCCATGAATTATTAATTAGAAAGATTCGCAAAACTGCAAGTTATAGTGCATTGAAATCTTTTGATCATTGTTTATCAACACACTGATTCAATGCCATTGTGAGCTAGTATGTTGACTCTACACAATATATTTCTGGTAAAATCGGATGAGTTTAATACCAAGGTTCTAAACCTGTACATAGAAAAACAGCTTCTTTCATTTCTG
>CAZXUT010000057.1:0-20759 GCA_964643785.1 uncultured Proteiniclasticum sp. | reverse complement strand
CCATCCTTTCAACAATATTGCACACCAGTCTGACTTTACCATCCTCGGGAATCACCGTATCCACATTAAAATTCATAAGCAGTTTCAATGATGGGATACTCGGGTTAAAATCATTATAGGTTATTTTGGTATTCATAACTCAATTATAACCTATTGGAACTGGCTCTACGAGCCAGTTCTTCTTATTTCACGCGAATTTTCACACAAAAAAACAGATAGAAACCGCAAGGTAATCTATCTGCATGGAAAAGGGGCTATTTTGCGACAGCCCCTTTTGACTTTCTCTGAATTAAGACGGCTGAACGAACAGATATCGCCATATTGAATAATCCGACCTATTTCTATGCTGGAGCCATTCTGGTCGTGGAACGATACAAGTCAGCATCAGCTCGATTGATAAGCTGCCTGTTTTCTCATTTCTGTTTGTTTATGATTCTCTTCCATCATAGAGTGTCTTCAGAAGCTCTTCAGTTTCCACCAGGAGAGGTTTTAGCTCCTTCAAGGACACTTTGCTTGCGAGAGTGAAACTATCTTTTAACGTGTTCCTGGAGCCCATAAAGACCTTTCCATTAAACCAGGTGCTTAAATGTTCTTCTTCATTAAGCGCTTTCAGGATGGAGATGGATCCAGAAGAAAGAGCTGGAGCGATATATGGTTTAAAACCAGTTTCTCGTACTCTGAAGTTCTCTCTTTCTGTCAGGTGTGTCAGCTCTTCTGAAAGCAACGGATCATAGTTCTTTATGGAATTGATGACGATGAGGCCTTTTCCATGAGGACCAAAGGTTCGAAGGTCTTCAGAAAAGACTTCTTTTTCCTTTGCTATAAACCTGGCTCTGGCTTCCATGACGCCCAGGCCGAATCCTCTGATTCGATGACTAGGAATCTTTCCTTCATCCATAAGGTTCATGCATAGAAGATCCACAGGATCCGAGACGATGAAGTAGTAGCCGATAAATCCGCTTTCCTCTGCTTTCTTAGCATAATCCAGAAGAATCTTTCTGTTCTTTTCAAACTGCACCAGTCTTACATCCGTAAGATTTGTGCCTACTGGAGGAATAAAGACTGAAACAGTAAATACAAGTACATCTGTATCAAAGATCTCCTCGATGCCAGCCTCTTTCACAGGTGGAAGGTTTGTACCGTCGCTCACCTCATTGATTTCAAGATAATACCTTCGTCTCTTTTTCTCATCAAGATCAAAGATTCTGATTTCCTTCAGGATATCTCTTCCTAGAAGCCTCAGTCCCATTAGAAGGGTACCACCCACATCACCCAGTCCCAATATGGAAAGGGTAAATGGTTTCTTTTTCTTCATGATTTCCTCCATAATGGAGGCATCCTGTTCCCGAATCATATGGACATCAAAGTCCAGTCTGTTTTCACTCTCCAGAAGCAGAGCTGCTCCATTTTCTTCCAGAAGCTCTTCAAGGCTACTGGCCAGATAACGTGAAGGGAAAGCTTCCTCCTCAAGGATCATGAAGATAGGCGCTTTATTCTGCACCATGCTTTCCATCTGGGACAAGAGGTCCTCTTTTTCATCACTGTTCTGAAATAGAGTCTCGATTCTGGTTCTCGTTTTTTCATCCAGGTCCTTCATGAAGTCTTTCACTTTAAGGCTTCCGTCTGATCTTCTGGATTCTATATAGGCAAGTATTTCATGTTTTCTTAAAATGATCATTATTATGTTCTCCTTACCGTATCAGTTTTTCAAGTCTGGTCAGTTCTTCCAGATCAGAACCGAGATAATAGGTCGGTGCTTTGTAGAGGTCATAAGTAAGGTCCGGACCTTTATCGGGAACGCGAGGCATACTAAAGACCTGTCCTAAGGAAGATAAGGTCAGTTTCCTTTCATAGAACCTGTGGAACTCCTCTTCGATGACGTTCAGTATGGTCATGGCATTTTCTATTGCCGTTTTAGAAAGGTCATAGACGCTCTTTGCTCCTGCATCCATGATGAAGGTAGGCGTCGTATAGGGCAGAATCAGATTGATGGATTCAATGAGGTTACGTTTAGGATATTCGCCTCTCCACAGGGCATCTCCACCCATAAACGGATAGAGGTCCTTCTCATTGAACCAGGCTTTCAGTCGTGGAAGGTAGTACACTCCATCCACCTTGTATTCCTTACCTGACATCATATCCATTCCCTTTGCGGAAAGGATTCCTGTGATGATTTTTCTGACCTCAATCCCGTGGGATTTCAGGAGAGGACTTAAGGCATTCATTCGATATCCTTTATGAAGGATGGTGTCCACGAGAATCACCGGCTTTCTGAAGGAGGAGAGGGTATTCACCTGATTTTCCAAGGTGAGGTAGAAGGGCACTTCTCTGATGGTGAAGCTCTTCATGTCGGAACTGAAATATTTTTCTGAGTGGATGGATTTTGTGACCGTATTCGGGACCACAGAGCGATCCAGTACATCTCCGTAAGGAACACACATATATTTTCCAAGCATCCTTGGCCGGGTGTCTTCCATGGGTACGTTGTTCTCCTGACAGACGAGACTGATGATGCCTTGCTGGAGCATCAGCGGTTCAAAAGGAAGAACAAGGTTACCAGGGTATAGTGCACCTATGGATTTCATGAGATTCACTCTGGTTTCATTGATCTTAGTTCGCACTTTCTGATTGCTTCTGAAAGGATCTTTCAGGATATTCTCCATATCCAGATTCAGCGCAATAGGTGTGCTCATATCCACATAATATACAGGCTCATGGCAGTCTAGTGTCTGGAAATTATAGAGTCCCAGAAGATTAATGAACTTGTCCTCTTTCAGGTACTTGTTCTTCGGAATGAACACAGCACATTCATAATCACGGGATACACCAAAGGACAAAGTTTCTGTGAGCAGGATCTGATGATAGTTTCTCAGCTTGTCCGGAGCAGAGATATGGAGTCCATCTAGAACCATGATCCGTCCGAGATTAAGTGCACGGACCTTGTCTGCAAAAAGAGGTGACTTCATTTCATCCATAAGATATTCGCTTCTTGCCCAGTGGAATACGCTCATACCGATAGGTTTTCCGCTGGTGCGGTCCGTCAAAGTCAGGACTCTGCCTGAAGGTTTCTGGAAGATTTCTTTGATGAATTTTGAAATCGCGTGCCTGCTTGCTGGAAAAAGACTGTCTATACTTTTGGACAAGACAGGGTCCATCTCGCGATAGATCTTTTTCTCAAGAAAAGTCGCGCTCACCATGGATTTATCCACGGGTGCTTTCTGGTAGAAGCCGTTCATGTAGATGTAATTCTGCGCCATGGGATCAATGAGACTTGAAATGTCTCTGTTTTCATCGATATTGGTACGGATTTTCGAGGAACTTACTTCCTTCAGTTCCTTTGGAAGATCCATGAATACCACATGGTCCACAAGGCTTTCTATGGTCTTTCTTGCTCCACGGATTCTTGTGCGGTCAAAGACAAGGTGATTAAGGGTATGAATCGAATGCTCCGTAAGCTCGTTTTTGTAGCTGGAGGCGTTGATGACCACATCACTTCCACAGACCATGTAGACCTCTTCGTTGAAGATGGTTTTCAGTTTATGAAGGTCCTCGTCATTGGCTATATTCACTGGAATATCAGCAGGGAAGAGGTAGAGGTCCAGTTCTCCAGCTGTACTCATTTCAAGAATTCTTCTTCTGACGTTATTTGGGAGGGTCTTCTTCGACCAGGAGAACTCATCAATGGAGAGATACACTTCATAACCCTGATCTCTGATCAGTTTAGCAATGGCTAAATGAGAAAGGGTGAAGGGGTCGAAAGTTCCTGGGAAGAAGGCATATTTTGTCGTCCGGGCATGGATGAACTGATTTTTTTCATGCAGGTAGTCATTCATGAAACGGTAGATGTTATTGAGTCCGACACTCTGGCAGAGGAAAAGAAGGTTTCTCGATTCATTGGTCAGAAGCGTGATGAGCTTCTTGTAGATGAACAGGAAGACCTGATTCTTGCTTTCCAGTGTCAGGATATCGGAAGCGAAAATAACCTTTCCGATGGTTGTGAAGGAAGCTCTTATGGTGAGGTTCTCATAATCGGCCATACCATAAAGAAGGACGCTGAGCATATTTTTGATTCTTTCGATTTTTTGGTCCTGGTTAAGATCGGTACTTCTCATACCAAACTGGATGAAGGATTCCAGGGTTGTTCCAAGCGTTTTGATGAGCAGGGTCTTCACCGACGGATTGGCTGTCTTCACCTTGATCAGAAGATCGTCTATGATTTCATCAAATTCCTTCATATCAAGATAAAGAAGAACTCTGCCAAGGGGCTTTGGAATATATTCTGTGAAGCGATGCCCTTCGATTTCCAGAGCCCTCAGAAGTTCCACCGCCACTTCATTTCTTTCATAGGAAGATAGCCTTCTCATCAGCGTCATAAGCGCATTACCAGCGGTTCTACGTACGCTTTCAATGGCAGAGACCTTCAGAAGGTTACATAGATGAAGAGATGTGTTGATCGGTGAAATAAGGCTTCCATCCAAAGTATAGAAAACCAGGAGTCTGATGTTGTTTCTCTTGGCAATCCAGTGAGTGGCTGTTTTCAGGTTGTTGAGGAACACTTCTTCCATTTCCGCTTTTCTGCTCTTGAGATCTTTTTCAAAAGCTGTGCGCCTTTCGCCCATGGAGAGCTGTCCAGCCAGTTTCATATAGAGAAAGACCTCTGTGATGTCCGTCTTCTTGTTGACCTTCAAAAGCCGTACTCTCAAGTAGTCGATGAATTCTTCACTGTAATGACTGATGGGGTAACTTGTGGTTATGAGCTCTAGTACTGCAACTCTTTGCATGATCGTCCCTTTAAGGACAGTGCGGTAAAAATCCTCTTTCAGTTTTCTTCTGAAAGGGATGTATCTGATGGCTTCAGTCAGAAAGATATTGGTTTCCTGTCTCTTCGAGCTGATGTTCTCGTAATACTTTTCCACCACGGCAGTGTAATCAGAAATCCTTGATTCAGGAAGACTCTGAAAAAGGTTTTTGATCATGGTAGCAAAGGAATAGCCTAGCTGCATCTTATGGCTGTCGATGACCTTGTGTCCTGGATAGAGAATCTTTTTCAGTGTGTTATCCAGAAGAAGGAGTCCTGAAACATTGGAGGAAGGTGCCACTTCTTCAAGTGGAATCTCTTTACGGTAATCTTCGTCGAAGCTTCCGATAATGCTTCCAAGCATCTCAGCGCTGTGATGCCTTATATCATCTTCAGGATGAATAAGGCATTCCAGAAGAAAGCTTACGACCTGAAGTTTCTGTCCCTGAGTCAGGTAAGTGGAATACTCTTCAAAGATACGGATGTACTCTCTCAGATCTTTCCAGTCTCTTAACGATCTGGCTTCTTCTAGGAGTGTATCCATACTGAACTCGTCTCGAAGTAGATACATGACTTTGATATTGTGATCGATGGCATGGTATTTAAGCCTGCCGATGATCTCATCGCCAAAGCAGATTGCAGGTTTCTTCAGTGTCCGGATGCTTTTTCGGGCTTCTAAGATCTTTCTGTTCTCTTCTTTTGTAGAGACCCTCACTTCAACACCAAGGCTGACCAGGTAATTTTCAAAGTCTTCAAGCTTTGCATAAACCCGGCCATATCTTCTTGTTTTGGCTTCGTCCACATTGTCGAGTTTCTCAAGGATCACATTAAAAGACTCATCCAGCGGGTAGATGAACATTTCTTCTTTATCGCCGATGGTCTTGTTCTTCACTCTGAAGTCGGAGTAGATGAGCACCAGTGCTTCTAAAGAGAGGTTCTCAAGCTCCAGGTCCCATGTGCTATGGTTCACAGCGACATTTCTGATATAGTCGATGCCGTGCTTTTTAAACCAGATGTCCGAATAGTAATAGTGAAGATAGGGTACTCTTCTCATTTCATTGAGCTTGACCCCGTATTTTCCGATATCGTGACCTGCCAGGGCACCGGAAACTCTTCCTAAGTCTATAGGTAGTCCAAGGCTTTTCAGCTGCCTTGCGATAAACATGCCCACATGATGAACCCCGACCACATGGTCCAGGGTGTTGTAGTTTTTCAGGTCTCGTGACATTTTCATGAGTGCATAGATATGATCTTCCTTGAAGGCTTTCATGAAACGCTTATATTCTTCATTTTCCAGTTCCGAAACTTCTTTCTTGGTTAAAAATTGAAAACTATGGGTGATGTAGAATGCATCACTTCCGGAGGTTTCCTCGCTTTTCAGCATGACCTCATAGATGGTGATGAAAATCATGATGAAATCTCTTTCCTCTTTGGTGAAAATTCGATCTCTTGCATCTTCATCCACTTTTAAAACCAGATAGTCGTATATTTTATCAAGATCCACTGCTTCAGAACGGCCAAGTGGACCGAAAGCTTCTTTCACAACAGGAAATAAGCTCTGGACAGTGTAGTCTCTCTTTTCCAGTAGCAGGCCAATACCTTGGGTGAATTTCTTTTCACCTGCAGCATCTAATATCTCCTTGCTGGTGTAACTTATTTTCCTCAGAAAACCAGTCAAGGTCAGTGATTTTCTGATATTTGTCAGTACGCTGATTCCTAAAACCTGTGACAATTGAATCCCCCCATTCTTTCTTCCTTTCATTATATTATGAATCGGTGGAATACTCTACCTTCGCAGATAAGGTTTCTTGTAACAGAAGCGCTGTGAATGAAAAAGAATTCACCAGAGGATGACCTTTATCTGAAAGAGGTTTTGGTTTTTAATTCACTTTTAATTCTGGGAGGGTATAGTTTAGAAAAAGAGAGGAGGGAAACCATGGGACCATATCGAAACGGCAAGGGCTCAAATCAGACTGCGAGACTCATTGCCCTAATACTATTTATCATCTTCTTTGGACCTGTCATGATCAGTGTTCTGGGTTCTGTGGTCATTGGACTATTTTCCATAGCTCTTTTCCTCCTGGTGGCAGCACTTGTTCTGCTGGCTTCACCAATACTCATCATGGTCTTTCCAGCATCTGCAGGATTTAACATTCCGCAGCTTGCACTGTTTTTCTTCGGCATAGCAGTCCTTGCTCTTTTTGTGCTTGTTACGGCTGTTGTCATAAGAATCATCAAATGGATCTTTCTTATGATCTGGAACATTTTCAGAAGAATGCTACAATAGCTTCTTACTTAAGTAGAATCTGGAGGAATTTTAATGAGTGGATTTAAAAAAATTATCGTAACAACCTTGATCATCGCATCGGTATCCATCGGTATCGGTGCCTATATCATCTTTGAATCTGGACTGGGTACAGGGGAGATCAGAGAAGAAATCAGAAATCTTTTCAGCGGAAATGAAATCAGCTTCAATCTTGGAAGTGGAGTGGATGTGGAGGAAGATCGGTCCTATTCCATGGACAACAAGGAGATGATCCTTCTTGATACGAAAATAGGAGATGTGGAAGTCAATGGATACGATGGAGATGAAATAAGGCTCCTTGTAGAAGGATCTGTTCCTGAAAGGTATCTTGAAAGTTACCTGAAGGTCGAAGAAAGTGCGGATGAACTAAAGATTTATTTCTACAAAGACATCAGTAATCTGAATTTTTCCATCGGAAACAGTTATGATCTGGACATCGAGCTTCTTGTTCCTGAAGAGTATCTTGGAAACATGCATTTTGAAAATGTTTCTGGTGATATAACCCTGGAAGATATCTATGCCAAAGAAGTCCGTGTGGAAAATATTTCAGGAGACATTGTACTTGAAGCGGGTGATCATGACAAAGTCACTTTCAGCAATGTTTCCGGGCAGTTCATCAGCTACAGTTCCATAAAAGTACTGGAAGGAGATAGTGTTTCAGGGAAGATCACAGCGACTGAAGTGAATGATTCTTTCAGGCTGGACTCTGTATCAGGCAGTGTGAATGTCAGTGCTGAAACCCTATTAAGAGATGCTGAAATAGGTACTATTTCAGGTTCTGTCAAAGTTGAATTTGAAGAACTTGATGATCTCAGCTATGACCTTTCCAGTATCAGTGGAAAAATCACTGTGGATACAAGTGAAGGAATTAACCAATCTTCACAATCTTTGGAGAGAAATGTTAACAATACTGTAAAGTTAGACATCTCAACGGTTTCAGGTAAGATTGATATCAAGTATTAGTTGTCTGTACAAAAAGTTTACAATTTGTTCATAGACTTTGTTATAAAGTTATTTATAATGAGGATATAAAGTATAAAAGGGGTGTTTACATGAAACCAGTAGTTGATCAGGATCTTTGCATCGGATGCGGAGTTTGTCCAAGCGTGGCTCCATCAATGTTTGATATGAATGATGATGGAAAAGCATACGTTCTTGTTGAAGAAGTTCCAGCAGGAGAAGAAGATTTAGCTGAGGAAGCTGTAGAAAGCTGTCCAGTAGCTGCAATCACAGTAGAATAATTTTGTGATTCAAAGAGGCCTCCAGGCCTCTTTTTTATTTCATCAAAATGGTGTATATTTGTTATATATTTATTTAGGCGGAGGACAACATGGAGATTTTTGGTAGAAATAATCTGTTTAAAGTCATGCTCATATCCATTGCTCTTTATCCTGTGGTTCCCGAAGAGAATACCTCTTTGATCGGTATCTTTATGGGGCTCTTTTTTGCTGTGCACCTTTATGTGGATAAAGATGCCTATAAGAAGATCAGACGCGGCAGGAAACAGAATAAGCTTGCTTATGGACTGGCCGCATTTCTTTTTCTGCTTCTTCAGGTCCTTACGCTTATTTATTCAAAAAATCCTGCGGAAAGCTTTAAGGGGATTCTTATATACGCTTCGGCATTCATTATGTTTTTTGTTTTAAAGTATGCATTGAATAGACCCAATCACACCATGCCACTTGTGAAGACGTATTTTTTATCCGTTCTCCTTGTGGGCATCTATCATCTGGGTCAGGTGCTCTATGATGAAATTGTTCTCGGCATCCCTTTTGACCCCTCGACAAATTTCTCCTTCATGGAAAATCCGGCGACCTTAGCCTATTTCATGCTGGTTCCGCTGTTTCCGGCTTTGGTGCTCTATATTTACAAGGAAAAAGATCATGAATCCAGATTCTATCTTTCTGTACTTGGAATCGCTCTGGTATCTATTTTCATGACAGGGTCAAGGATTGCAGTGGTAGGCTTATTCATCGGTCTGGGCCTGTTGTCTTTGCTTTATTCCATGAAGTTTGTTATTGCGCTGATTCCAACTGGTGTTTTCCTGGTTCTGATTCCGGTTTTTTCAACAAGACACGGACAGTTTTTAACGCTGAGTCAGGAAATGAACAGAGCACAGTTCTCGATGGAGGTCATCAGGCAGAATTTTTCAACCATCTTCATCGGAAAAGGATTCAACACCTTTGATGAGACCTTCAGAGGTTTCATGGTGGGAAGACCAGAACTTCTAAACCTTGATCTTGTCAATAAACCCTATAACACCATACTGCAGGTGGTCATGGAACTGGGGCTGATCGGGCTCCTCCTTGGTGCACTGATTGTGGTTTTTAAAATCAGGGGAATCGCGGCTTATACAAGATCCAGTAAAATACAGCCCATCATGAAGGTCATGTATGTGGGGGTCATGGTATCCATGATTGTCCTCGTCTTTGTAGGACTCATGGACAGCTATATGCTGAACCCGAAGATTGTCTACTCCATCAGTATCATCATGGGCATCATGCATGGAGATGCCAACTGGAAGGGGATTAATAAGATCTGATTAGAAAAAGCGTCTCTTCCATATGAGGAAGAAACGCTTTTGTTTTTTTGGAATCTATTATTTTTCAGGATTATGGAGACTGAAAAGACGCAGCGCCTGAGCGAGGACCTTTTCTCCGTCCATGAGTCCATAGTCTCTTGTTGAAATAACTTCCAGAGGAACATTATAGGCATCACACTCTTCTTTGATTTCAGTCAGAGCATGCTTTACCTGGGGTCCCACTAAAACCACATCTGCATCACTGATGTATTTTTTCATGATGGATTCCGGATAAGATTTGACAGCGACAGCTATGTCTTTTTTTTCAGCTGCATTCTCAATCTTTCGGATTAAAAGGTTTGTGGACAAACCTGTAGAACAGAAAAGTACTATATTGATCAATTAAATGACCTCCCTCTAATTTCTCAGAATATTCTTTAATTCCTATCTTATTTTACCATAGAGAGCAGCAGTTCGTCAGTAAATTTTATTCCATAGCGGTGAACAGAAGGCGATCAGAGAAGAGGAATATTATATTTGATAAAATGAAATTGCATAAAATATAAATATGGGTTATAATGAATATAGTATTGAAAAATCAAATCTGCAGAGGCAGTGAGAGTATAAATGAAAGTGAGGGATTCCATTGAAAGTTGAAATCTGGTCGGATATTGTATGTCCCTTCTGTTATATAGGAAAGCATAATTTTGAACGTTTTCTTGAGGAACTGCCTGATGGGGAGACCATCGAGGTTGTGAATAGAAGCTATGAGCTGGACCCCAATACCAGCAGGACGGAGTCGAAAAACTCGGTACAGTCTTTAGCGGATAAATACGGGTTTTCCATAGAAGAAGCAAGAGATCGTATGAAAGGTGTAGAGATGATGGCTGAGAAGGCAGGCCTTCCCATGAACATCTTTGACACAAGAGGAGCCAATACCCATGACCTCCACAGACTGATCCATCTGGCAAAAGAGAAGGGAAAGGATGAGGAAGTCATGAAAGCCTTTTTCGTAGGGCATTTTGTGGAAGGAAAGAATCTGAATGATCATGAGGTTCTTCTGAAGATCTGGAATGAGGCGGGACTGAGCGAGAAGGATGCTGTGGAGACATTGGCATCGGACAGGCTGAAAGACGCTGTGGAGAATGATCTTAGAAGAGCACAGGAGCTAGGCATCCGAGGAGTTCCATATTTTCTTTTTGACGGGAAGATTGAAGTCAGCGGAGCCCAGCCTAAAGAGGCATTTCAAAGAGTCTATGAGACGCTTAAAGAAAAATAGCAACTGTCAAAGTTAATATAGAACAGAGATCATGTAAACAGATCAGAACAAAAGAAAGCAGATGCAATGAACAGAGAAAGAGGAGGATATATATATGAGTGCAAATTTATTTTTAGAAGCAGTAGCAAAGAGGAGATCCCACTACGCCATAGACAAGAAGGAAATCGTAAGTCCTGAGAGAATAGAGGAAATCATAAAAAGTGCAGTGAAGAATGCACCATCAGCTATGAACGCACAGAGTTCAAGAGTTGTGGTACTTCTAGGAGAGCAGCATGATAAGCTTTGGGATATCGTTCATGATACCTTAAAGAAGATCGTCCCTGACATGGATTTCAAGAGAACGGCTGAAAAGCTCGCATCTTTCAAGGCAGGATATGGAACGGTACTTTTCTACGAGGATACTAGAATCATCAGAAAGCAGGAAGAGGATTTTGTACTGTACAAGGATAATTTTGTTCCCTGGTCCTACCAGGCAAATGGAATGCTTCAGTTCATCATCTGGACTGCTCTTGAAAATGAAGGTCTAGGAGCATCCTTACAGCACTACAATCCGCTCATCGATAATGAAGTGGCAGAGGCATTTGGTGTAAATAAGGACTACAAGCTTCTTGGACAGCTGGTATTCGGTAATCCGGTAAGTGAAGCAGGAGAGAAGACAAGTCTTCCACTCAGTGAAAGAGTGACAATGATCAGATAGAAATCACAGATGATATGAAATCTTAGATTGTATAAGTTAAAAGAACGCCCATGAAGGATCCAGTGATCTTTCATGGGCGTTCTTTTTAAATATGATGAGTAGTTCATTATATTTTTGTAGTACAGAAGTGTCGAAGCAATATATAATGAAATCAAATAGATAATGATATCCGAGTATAATAAAAAGGGGGATTTCAATATGCCAAAGAAGATGATTCTATTCCTGATTATACTTACATTCGCGTTCTCTTTATTAGCTGGATGTGGAGACAAAGAAAATCCGGAATCTGTTCCAGATGAACCAGCCCTTGTGGAAGAGGAGGAGAAGGAAGCCTCCGGGAATCCGAATGAAGAATCGGAAGAAGAAGTCCTGGATCTTCCAACTGAAGAAGTGAGCCTTACATTGAAAGGGCCTGGAAATCTCATGTGCAATTTGCTTCATGATGGCACAGCAGCCTACTATGAAGGTTATATTTACCATTCAGATAAGATGTTCTACGGGAATCTCATGAGAACGGATGAATCAACGGATGAGACTGAACTCCTTGTCGAAGGGACACTGCACGATATCAATATAGGGGACGGAAAGATATTTGCGGTGGGATATATTGAACCTGAGAATCCTGATGATTCCACCATCGATGGCATTTTCATGGTTGACCTGGATGGAAGTAATGTGAAAGTGCTGAAAGAAGGTTATTTTGAGGAGCTTGTTCTCTATGATGAGTATCTCTACTTCTATGAGGTTATGGAAGGTAAGCTTATGCGGATGAAATATGATGGAACCGATGAGAAGGTTCTTCTTGAAGGCGTCTATCCTGAAATCGTGATTAGTAATGATCATCTATACATTCATACTTCACTTGGAGATACTGATTCTTCAAGTTACATCTTTAAAATGCCTCTTACCGGAGGAGAACCTGAAAAAATAAATCCGGTTGGAACATTTGGTGGAACAATTCAAGTGGCTATGGATGAATTACTCTATATAAGCAGAGACAATAGCAATGGGATGATGAAATATAATACAGGAACAGGGGAATCCAGCAATTTTCTGGATATCTGGATCAGTGATGTTGTCTATGATGAGGAGTGGATCTATTATTACTGGAGCGGAAAAAGGCAGGATAATGCGGACCAGGGAATCTACAAAAGCAGATTTGACGGCACTGAAGCGACCATGATTAAAGCCATAGAAGGTGCTAGCTCATTTAATATTGCCGGTAAAAATCTATATTTTATCACAAACGATGAGAAAAGAAGAATAACCAGACTGGATCTTGAAACCTTGGAAGAGTCCTTTGTACCATTGGCAGAAGAACTGAATCCATAAAGACCTTCTACAGTCCTCATAAAAAATCATTAACAAGAAAACAGAGACCTGCAGCAGCAAGTCTCTGTTTTCTTGTATTCATAAACTGCATCATCTGACACCAGAGGGTCTATTTGAAAATTGATTTTGTTTCCATGAGAAGATCCAGTGTTTCACCTTCTGTAACAGAAAGGAGTCCCTTCACAGGCACTTCGATCTGGTAGCCTCTTTTTCCTGCTGAGACGATGATCTTGTCATAGGACAGAGATTTCTGGTCATAGAAGGTCTTGAAGAGCTTCTTCATGCCCACCGGAGAACAGCCACCTTTTTCATAGCCTGCAATCTTCAGAAGATCCTTCTGATCAATAAGCGAAATACTCTTTTCTCCTGCAGCTTTGGCAGCCTTCTTGAGATCCAGCTCCTCGATGATCTGAAGACAAAAGACATAGTGATCTCCGCTGGTGCCTACCGTCACTATGGTCTTATATATTCGTTCCACTTCTTTTCCAATCTCTTTAGCGATATAGTCCGGCGTGATTGAATCCGCTTTGAGATTGAAGGATAGAAGTTCATAAGAAACCTCTTTTTCGTCGAGCAGCCTCATAGCATTGGTCTTTACTTTCTTCATGATTTCCTCCATTTCGGTAGTTCATAATCATATAGTATCACTCAGAAAGTTTTTTGACAATTTGCGGGAATGAGTAAACGTTTAAAGTATAGTCAGAGTAAACTTTCAGTATGGCTGATGAGAGCGAAAATGTGCTTTATCCTGCAGATTACTAAAAATTTACATTTGAAGATGTATTTTAAATCAGCTCATAGCAGTGCTTTGGGGGATAATTTCCATAAAGTCTAAAAACATATTATTTTTCGGTATAAAGTCATTGATTTTGAAATAAATTTTATATATAATGGTCTATGCAGTTTAATTTAACTAAACAAAAAGTTTACTGTAGCAGTGAATCAGAAAAACAGGAGGTTGCTATGCAGATCGGTGAGAAAATCAAGAACTTAAGAATAAAGAACGCTCTGACCCAGGAAGAACTGGCAAACCGCTGTGAGCTGACCAAAGGGTTCATCTCTCAGCTGGAACGAGATCTGACTTCCCCATCCATAGCAACTCTTGTAGATATACTGGAGGGGTTAGGCACCAATCTGAAGGATTTTTTCAATGAAACCACAGATGAGAAAATCGTGTTCAGCAAAGAAGACGCCTTTGAAAAGGAAAATGAAGAACATAAAAATATCATCAACTGGATCATTCCTAATGCACAGAAAAATGCCATGGAACCCATCCATGTGGAAATCAGGTCCGGTGGAAGAACAAAAGAAGTGCCACCTCATGAAGGAGAAGAGTTCGGACATGTGCTGACAGGTCAGATTCTTCTGCATGTAGGAAAGGACGTTCATAGAGTGAAAAAAGGAGAGAGCTTTTATCTGAAGCCGGGTAAAGCCCATTACCTCTCCAACGAAGGAAAAACTACGGCTATCGTCATTTGGGTGAGTACGCCACCAATATTCTAGAAAGGGGACATAGCGTTATGACAACAAATATCATGATCGATCTTAAAAATATATCCAAAAGTTTCGGAAAGACCAAAGTTCTTGAAAATATAAATCTCTATATCAGAGAAAATGAGTTTCTTACCCTTCTGGGACCATCAGGATGTGGTAAAACCACGACACTGAGAATTATTGCAGGGTTTGAAACACCGACGGAAGGAAAAGTGATTTTCTCAGGTATAGACATATCGGATATGCCTCCCTATGAGAGACAGGTCAATACTGTCTTCCAGAAATATGCGCTGTTTCCTCATCTGGATGTATATGAGAATATAGCTTTCGGTCTTAAAATCAAGAAGATGAGTAAAGAAGACATCAAAACAAAAATCACGGATGTATTAAAGCTTGTGAACCTGTCAGGTTTTGAGAAAAGAGGGGTGGATTCCCTATCAGGAGGCCAGCAGCAGAGAATAGCCATTGCAAGAGCCCTTGTCAACGAGCCGAAGGTTCTTCTACTGGATGAGCCTCTGGGAGCGCTGGATCTGAAGCTTCGAAAAGATATGCAGATCGAGCTGAAAAATATTCAGAAAAGAGTAGGGATCACCTTTATCTACGTGACTCACGACCAGGAAGAAGCCCTTACCATGAGTGATACCATTGTGGTCATGAATGAAGGCCTGATTCAGCAGATCGGAACGCCAGTAGACATCTACAATGAACCAAAGAATGCTTTTGTGGCGAAGTTCATCGGTGAATCAAACATATTGCCTGGAATCATGCACAAGGATTTCCTTGTTGAGTTCCAGGGGGTACAGTTTCCCTGCTTAGACAAAGGATTTTCACCTATGGAACCTGTGGAAGTGGTGGTAAGACCTGAGGATATCATCATGACAACAGTAGAAGAAGGTCATCTCAAAGGACTTGTGGAAGAAGTCACCTTCAAGGGAGTTCATTACGAAATGGTGGTGAACGTAGACGGATTCCGTTATCTGATACAAAATACAGCGATGGCACCTGAGGGTGAAATCATTGGTATGAAGATTCTTCCCGATTCGATCCATATCATGAAAAGGGGTGACGCATCTTGAGCTTGAAAAAGGCTTCCTATCCTTATGTAGTGTGGATGCTGATCTTTATCCTCATCCCGCTCTTTCTTGTGGTATATTTTGCATTTACCACAGGAGACAGTGTTAATTACAAAACATTCAGTTTCAGCCTTGAAAACTTCAGGCGTTTTTTCACGCCCATCTATCTGGATGTGCTTTTCAGGTCACTGATGCTGTCTCTTATATCAACGGTCATCTGCTTTTTTCTGGGTTATCCCATTGCCTACATCATCGCAAACAAGAGAAAAGCGAAGACGAGAAACAATATGATCCTTCTTTTCGTCATACCCATGTGGATGAACTTCCTTTTAAGGACCTATGCATGGCTTACCATCCTCGGAAAGAATGGCATCATCAATTCATTTCTGAATTTCCTGGGATTTGAATCTATGGAGCTTCTCTACAACAGCGGCTCTGTAATCCTTGGTATGGTCTATAACTTCCTGCCCTTCATGGTGCTTCCCATCTATTCCGTTCTGGTGAAGATGGACAAGAAGCTTATTGAAGCGGCTGAGGACCTTGGCGCAAGCAAGAAAACCATATTCAGAAGAGTGATTTTCCCGCTGAGCCTGCCTGGGGTCATGACTGGTTTCACCATGGTGTTCACTCCAGCGGTTTCCACCTTTATCATTTCCAATCTACTTGGCGGAAACAAAACCACGCTGATCGGTAATGTCATTGAGCAGCAGTTCATCTACACCGGAGACTGGCACTTCGGATCCACAATGTCCATCATCCTCATGGCAATCATCCTTGTGGTGATGGCGCTTTCCAATAAAGGTGGTGGAGATCTGGAAGGAGGCAGAGGCGGATTATGGTAAAAAAAGGATTCAAGAATCTTTATACAGTACTGATTTTCCTGTTCCTTTATGCGCCGATCATAGTCCTCATCATCTATTCATTCAATGAGTCGAAATCAAGAGGAGCCTTCACAGGATTCACTCTGAAATGGTATCAGGATCTGTTTTCGAATAGAGCGGTCATGAAGGCCTTATCTAACACCATGATCATTGCAGCGGTGACCACCGTGGTTGCCACGACACTCGGGACGCTGGCGGCCATCGGGATCCATTTCTCAAGGAAAGGACCTTTCAAGCAGATGGCGTTGAACCTCAATTATCTGCCTATTCTCAATCCGGATGTGGTCATTGCCGTGTCGCTGATTGCCCTTTACAGGTTCATGGGGCTGGATTTCGGATTAGCCACAGTGATTCTGTCCCATATCACCTTCTGTACCCCTTACGTGGTGCTGGCGGTGCTGCCGAAGCTGAAGCAGATGAATGTGAATCTGGCGGAAGCGGCCATGGATCTGGGTGCAAAACCAATGTATGCGCTACGAAAGGTCGTTGTTCCGGAAATTATGCCGGGTATTGTCACTGGAGCGCTTCTGGCCTTTACTTTATCGGTGGATGATTTTGCAATAAGCTTCTTCACCACAGGACATGGAGTACAGAATTTAAGTATTCTCATCTTCTCCATGGCGAGAAGAGGAATCAATCCGGTGATCAACGCGCTATCCACCTTTATGCTCATCGGATTCTTTATCCTGCTGCTGGTCATCAACAAGATCGGTAAAAATGAGGAAGAGGAAGAACGGGACTTATAAAAAACAGAAACAGTATATACCATGGACATCCATGGATTTAGGGAGGAAATATATGAAAAACATAAAAAGAATGATCGTAGCGGCACTGATCGGGGTCTCGGCCCTGGCACTGAGTGCCTGCGGAGAAGAAAAAGAGACCATCAATGTCTATAATTTCGGCGATTACATCAATTTCGATGTGCTGGAACAGTTTGAAGAAGAGACAGGAATCGAAGTGGTCTACGACACCTACGCGAACAACGAAGACATCTATACCAAGCTGAAGCAGGGTGGAAGCTCCTTTGACGTGATTTTCCTGTCTGACTACAGCATTGAAAGAACCATTAAAGAAGAGCTTATCGTACCCATCAACTGGGAGAACATTCCAAACAAAGATAAGATCGACCCTGATTTTCAGGGACTTGTATTTGATCCGAATGATGAATACTCCGCACCGTATATGTGGGGAACCTTCGGGATTCTGTACAACAAGACTGTAGTGACAGAACCTGTGACTTCATGGGATATCCTGTGGGATGAAAAGCATAAGGATGAGATCCTTATGCTGAACAGCCAGAGAGATACCATAGGGGTTTCTCTTCTAAGACTGGGTTACTCCATGAACACAAGAGATATTGCTGAACTTGAAGAGGCTAGAGATGAACTGATCAAGCAGAAGCCAATTGTATATGCTTATCTTGGAGATGACATCAAGGATGCCCTGATTGCAGAAGAAGCGGCTCTAGGAGTTGTCTGGTCCGGAGATGCCATGTACATGATCGAGGAAAATCCGAATCTTGCTTATGCGATTCCTGAAGAAGGAACAAATATCTGGTTTGACTCCATGGTCATTCCATCCAGTGTGGCCAATAAAGAGGGCGCAGAGAAGTTCATCAACTTCATGCTGAGACCTGACATTGCGATTCAGAATGTGGATTACATCGGATATTCCACACCGATCACAGAAGCGGTTGAAATGCTTCCTGAAGAAATAAGAAACAGCCCAATCGCTTATCCATCTGATGCGGTTCTTGAGAAAACAGAGATCTTCAGAGATCCATCTGATGTATTGAGTGTCTACGACAGAATCTGGACAGAAATCACTTCTGCCAACTAAAAGTGAATTACCAAGGTACCGTCTTTGAATGGTGCTGATATTGAGACATTATAAAGGGGATTCGAATGAATCCCCTTTGTGCTGCAAAATATTAAATTCTGAAAAGTATTAAATTGAAAAACAGGCTGAAAACAGGTGATTAAAAGTTCATAAATTAATCTATGTAGATGATGACGCCAATCAGTCGGATGGTCAGGATGGTTATAACACCACCAAAGATGATTCTATTTGCAGCCTTCAGTTCGGCTACTGTTTCTTTTGAAGTTTCCTTATTGATCACGTCTGTTCCATATTGCTTTTTCAGCTTTTTGGTGACCTTGACATGCTTATAGTATCCAAAACCTGTAACTAATATGGACAGTAGAACAAGCAGTTCTATAATGACCGGATATTCTCTTAACAGATCCCCCAAATTTATCTCCACCCTTTCCTATTGTAAAGCATCCTATGCTATGGCTGTGTAACAACATATGACTTACTATATTTATAACACTATGTTTATAGTGTACTCCGTTTTTGGATGGTATTCCAATTTAGAGCAAAGGTGTAACTAAAGAAACATAAATGAAGACGATAGAATGCGAAAGAAAAGCAGGAGGTTTTATTTAAACCGCCTGCTTTTGCTTAGTCCATTATTTTTTTTAGTTCAGTGTTCAAGAAGTCTATTCCAGAATATTGAGTGCATCAGAGATTTCGTCTTCTTCTTCAGGCGTAGGTTCCTTTTTCAGTATATAAAGAAGAGCCACGCTCACAGCCACGCCCACCATGATGCTGAGGGCGAAGAGGAACCAGCGGTCTGTAAAGGGAAGTGCAACAAGGCCGCTGAACATTTTTGTTTCAAGGTCCAGAGCCATCATCATTCCTCCACCAACGGCTGCGCCTACCATGAAGGCTGGGATTGTTCGTAGAGGATTGGCCATGGCATAGGGGATAGCCCCTTCAGATATGCCGAAAAGCCCTGTGGCCAGAGTAGCAGGGGCGTTTTTCCTTTCAACGGTGTTGAATTTCTTTGGAAACAACATGGCAGCAAGGGCTACCGAGACTGGTGCAGTCATGATACCTGGAAATGCAGCGGCGTTTGGTCCGTAGATTCCCTGTGCATATGCACCTACTACAAAGGTCAGCGCAATTTTGCCGAGTGGACCACCCATGTCAAAAGCCATCATGGCTCCGATGACAGCGCCAAGAAGAATGGCATTGGTTCCACTGACATCAGTGAGCCAGGCATCCAGAGTGGTCTGCAGCCATGCTATAGGTTGACCCAGTAAGCTCATGGCAAGAGCGGTAAGAGCAATACCAAGAAGCGGAATGATCATCATAGGTTTCAGTGCATAGATGTATTCATGGACTGGAATCTTTTTCAGAAGATTCACCAGATATCCTGCGATGAATCCTGCCAGGATACCGCCCAAGAAACCGGCTCCGATCTGTGCAGCGACGTAGCCACCGGCAAAACCTGGTGCGATACCTGGCCTGTCAGCAATACCGAAAGCCACATAGGCGCCGACAATATGGGGAATAAATCCGAATAGTCCGTAACCAAGGTCCAGCATGGGACCGGTATGAAGGCCGAACTGGGAAAGAACAGTGCCCAGTGCGATGAGCATACCTGCACCAACAATGAAGGGCAGCATATAGGAGACACCGGTCATCAGGGCACGTTTGAGATCTAATACAACGTTTCTCATAAAACACCTCTTACTCCATTATTTTTGTTAGGATTCCATGGCTTTTTCAGCTTTTGCAAAAACCTCATCGGTCTTCCCGATGGCTTGATTGATTGTAATTTTCATGACTTTTTTGCCTTTAAACCGATCCATTTTATTGATTCCGGTTTCAATGGCAAGAATGACAAGATCTGCATCTTCAAGATCGTCCAGTGTGATTTCATTTTCAATACCCATGGCACCCTGGGTTTCCACCTTGATTTCATGGCCTCTTTTTTTAGCAGCCTTAATGAGAGCGGTTTTTGCCATATAGGTGTGGGCGACTCCTGTCGGGCATGCAGTAACTGCAACAATTTTCATTTTCACATTCCTCCCAAAATTTTACTGATGTACTGATATAACTCTTCTGAGGTCGTAAGATCCATGAGATGTTCTCTTATTTTATCATCCATTAGATTCTCAGCCAGCTTTGCTAGAATTTTCAGGTGGGTTGTACCAGCCTGAGATTCAGGAACAGCAAGGAGAAAAATAAGAGAGACGGGTTTTCCATCCATGGCATCCCAGTCAACAGCATCAGCGCATTTTCCCACTGCTATGGAAGGGGATAATACTGATGTTGATTTTGCGTGGGGGATGGCGAATCCGTCACCGAAACCCGTGGTGAAATCTTTTTCTCTTTTAAGTACTTCTTCCAGAAAGGTCTCTTTGTCTGAAATTCTCTTTTCTTTTAATAAAGCCTCCGATAAAAGGGACAGGACTTCTTCTTTTGTCCCAGCTTTCAGTGGGAAGACGACAAGTTCTTCGCTAAGAATTTCCATGATCAGCACCTCTTTAACATCGATTATATATATATTTTATCTTATAGTCCCA
>CAZXUT010000056.1:0-22079 GCA_964643785.1 uncultured Proteiniclasticum sp. | reverse complement strand
AACTGAAACCTGGCGCATATAGTATGATATCACCCACTTAAAACAGCGAAGCGCCTCTTTTCTTTATTT
The DNA here is from genome assembly GCA_964643785.1 of uncultured Proteiniclasticum sp. Classification (GTDB taxonomy): domain Bacteria; phylum Bacillota; class Clostridia; order Clostridiales; family Clostridiaceae; genus Proteiniclasticum. Next base: position 22,010 of record CAZXUT010000056.1, on the reverse strand, counting down.
CATCTCTATATTTCATCTTAATAATATATCTCTACATTCATTATTACATTCACATCCGATTATTTCTGCATTCTTCTTAATATGATCTGTTGAACGCTGTTCTGAATATGGGCTTCTTTCATGTTTTCCTCTTCCCCTAATTTCCCTGTTTACTTTAAGTATAGCATTGACTAATTTGTTGTCAAAATAGTTTGACAATGCATTTCTGAGGTTTCATCCCCATTCATCTCCACTAAACTTGAAATGTCCTATGACTTCACGAAAAGAAAAGCAGAAATCTCAACTTTAATGAGATTTCCGCTTTTCTTTTTTTCTATTATGTCTACTATCGTAAGTACTGTTGTTATTCGATGAATCTATTCTTCGATGAGTCCCTGTTCAATCAGGAAATCATGTGCAACTCTTCTTGGCTGCTGCTGAAGTTCATCTACTCTGTAATTAAGATCAATCATAATCTCATTGGTCAGTACTTCTCCCAGTTCATTCAATACACCTTCGATTTCAGGATGTTCTCCTAGAAGACCACTTCTTAAAATCGGCACTGCATAATATGGAGGGAAGAAGTTCATATCATCATCCAACATAACAAGTCCAAATTTCTTCAGAAGTCCATCTGTGGAGAAAGCATCTGTAATATCTGTCTCTCCGCTGTCTATGGCTAGGTACTTGTTTGCTCCGTTGATTCCAATCTGGTTACCGAATGTAAATCCATAGTGTCTTTGAAGCCCAATGATTCCATCTTCACGATTCAGGAATTCAAGTGTGGATCCGATGGTCAATTCGTCTGCAACATTTCTAAGATCACTGATTGTTGCCAAGTTATACTGCTCAGCTGTTTCCGGTTTAACGGAAAGAACGTAAGTATTGTTATAGTTGAACTGCGTCAATGCATCAATATCGAATAGTTCCTTTAAGTCATTCTTACTGGTTTCATACACTTCCACCATATCAGAATTCGGTGAGTATCCTAGGGTATCTCCGTAAATGGTTCCTGTATATTCAAGATAAAGATCTATATCCCCGCTCTTTAAAGCGTTGAATGCAACCTGAGTTCCACCGAGGTTATCCTTACGAATAACAGAAAGGTCTGTTCGATCTTCGATCATATCGGCCATAAGATGAACAACAATGAACTGTTCAGTATAGTCTTTACCACCGATGGTGATGGTTTCTTTTGAATTACCAGCTCCCTGGAAAGCAGTGACTGTAAAGAGCACTACAAGAATTCCCGCTGTAACAGCTAAGACTCCTTTCTGAAGTGTTCTTTGAGTCTTCAGCTTCTCTTTGGAAGTATTTCCAGTATGCTGAAGAGAAATAGGTGTCACCAGCTTCTCTACCGTTCCGAAAATATTATCTACAACCAGTGCAAGAATCGCTGCTGGAATAGCACCAGCAAGGATCTGAGCATTATTGGTGGTACTGATTCCCGAGAAAATCAGAAAACCAAGTCCGCCTGCTCCGATGAATGCCGCCATGGTCATAAGACCGACCGCTGTAACAGCTGATATTCTTACACCAGCCATAATGACCGGCAGTGCCAATGGAATCTGCACTTTCAGAAGCACCTGGCTTCTGGTAAGACCGATGGCTTTGGCCGCTTCCAGTGTGCCCTTATCAAGACTTGTGATTCCTGTATATGTGTTCTTGATAATCGGCAGCAAGGAATACAGTATAACGATGACGACTGCAGGTAATGAACCAATTCCAAGTAGTGGAATGGCTAATCCGAGTAGTGCCATGGATGGAATCGCCTGTACAACGTTTGCTCCACCGACGACGGTCTTGCTTGCCTTTCTGAAGTAACTGATCATGATACCCAGAGGTACACCGATGAGAACAGCCAGTCCAACTGCAATGGCTGTAAGTTCAATATGTTCCAGAGTCAGGCGCAAAACCTGATCTGTATTTCTTGTCATATATTCAAATACGTTCAATTAAAGCACCTCCCCGTCTTCAAAATACTGCTGGCTTAATGTAGTGATTAAGCTGTTCTGTGTTACAAGTCCTAGAAGCTTTCCAGCTTCATCAAGGACTGGAATTTCCGAAACTTCATTGTCATCTGCGATCTTAAGAAGATCTACGATGGAATCTTCCGGTTTTGCCCATATGAAATCCGTAATCATGATGTCCCTTACAGGAATGCTACGATCTTTTTCCTTGGCGATCTGTTTTGGTTTCACAAGACCCACCATTTTCTTTGTGTGCTCATCAATGACCAGAATACTGTTTACCTTAGAGGCTCTCATCTTATCCAGCGCCTTGGTAAGAGGCAGAGTGGATGAACATGATATCGCATTATCAATCATGATGTCCTGTGCACGTATGAATTCTGGTGACTGCCAGATTCTATTTTTTCCTACGAATTCGGAAACAAATTCGTTTACTGGATTTTTCAGAATGTTTTCTGGTGTGTCATACTGAATGATCTCACCCTTGTCCATAATACAGATCTTATCTGCAATCTTTATGGCTTCTGCCATATCATGGGTTACAAAGACGATGGTCTTCTTCACCTTGCTCTGCAGATTGACAAGTTCTTCCTGAAGAGAGTTTCTTGTAATCGGGTCTAGAGCGGAAAAAGGTTCATCCATCAGGATAACATCGGGGTCAAGTGCAAACGCTCTTGCGACACCGACTCTTTGCTGCTGTCCACCTGAAAGCTCATTCGGATAACGATCAAGGAATGCTTGATCAAGTCCCACCATTTCCATGAGTTCAAGGGTTTTCTTTGTGATCTTGGCATCATCGAGCTTTTCCACTCTTGGAATAATCTCCGTGTTTTCTCTGATGGTCATATGTGGAAAGAGCCCTGTCTGCTGGATAACATAACCAATGTTTCTTCTCAGTGAAATGGGATCCTTCTTTGAAATATCCTCCCCATTGATTGTGATGGTTCCTGTGGTTGGCTTGACAAGTCTGTTGATCATTTTCAGTGTAGTGGTCTTACCGCAACCGGATAGTCCGATCAGTACTACAAGTTTTCCTTCTTCGACTTCAAATGAAATGTCTTTCAACACTGTAACTTCGCCAAATTTTTTACTTACATTTTTAAATTCTATCATCTGTTTTCCTCCTTAAAGTGTAATTTTTTCATCATTATATTAACAAATCAAATAATTTCACGCTTAAATTCTACTTATTCGCATAAGTGACAACTCTAATGATAACATAAGGTTGTTTCAATGTAAAATTTTTATGAAATCGTTACATTGAATTTTTCTATAGAAAACCTATACATTCAAACAGTGTGTTTATCACGTTCTCCGCAATTTCATCAGATTCTATTCATAATTTAGACTTAGATTATGAATCTGATTTATGAAATGGTTTATTTCTGATATATTTATATTTTTTATTAAAATACATGTTTTTTTCTATTTTTTCCTTGTTCTTGATGGATATCAACCGTAATCAGATATCTTTTCTTCATCAGAAAACAAAAAAAACGCGCATAAAGGTTTTCATTCCTTCATGTGCGTTTTAAACAATTATCACTTCTACTACTTTGCATTTATTCTCAGAAGTCTGTACGTTTCAAAAACTCTATGCTAATATTTCATTTCTATCTTAAGTTGTTCTCTTATTCACATATTCATCCACTGTCTTTATGAAGTGATCCATAACATCTTCTTTTCTATGCTTTTCAGCTCTTACGCAATGGACTGCCAGATCATCGCAGAGATAGCACTTTCTTCCTGGCAGATCAAAGTCTCTTCTGGACCAGATCTTTATCTCATCTCTTACATCCATATCCAGGAGTCTCCCTAGAGGATGATATTCTTCAATCTCAATGATTTTTCTTTTCACATCAATGGAATTCTCTTTCAGAAGCAGAAACAGAATGAGTCCTTCTGAATTCTTAATCCTTTCTTCATGGACCGGCTGAAAATGCTTTCTTACTTCTTCATAAAGAACTCTGACAGCAAAATCCGCTTTCAAATGTCTCTTGTCTTTTCCAGGGAAATTTGCCCGGAGAGTCAGAAGTGTTCCATTATACTTCATAAGAAGCTCTTTTTCGAAATGATCTCTTTTCTCTCTTAAATCGAGCAGTTCCATTAATTTTCTCCAAGCATTTTTTATTTGACCTGTTCCATTGATCCGTTCAATTATAGGATACCTTTTTTTAATAACAGCTTCAACCTTAATCAATACCTTCACACAATTCAATCACTTGTCTCTTTTCCTGCATATCTTTTTGTTCCTAGCTTACTTCATTTGATAATTACTTGATGAAGTACAGAAGAATTGAAAAAGCTACTCCGGAAATGAAGGACATATAGGAATGTTGTTTCTCTTGCCCACTGGCTTCTGTAAGCAGATGAGATGCAGAAATGTAGATCAGTACACCAGTAACAAACCCTAAGAGTTGTCCCATGACGGAGCTTGTAAAGTTCTGAAGGAGCGGATAAATGATGAACGCGCCTAGAGGCGTTGTCAATGCAGCGACCAGAAAAGCATAGAAGATGGCTTTCTTTTCGCTGAGTCCACCCTTGGACAAAAAGGAATAGGTGATGACCCCTTCTGCAAATTCGTGGGCTACCAGACCCGTACCAGCAAGAATACCTAAGAAACTGCTCTGTGTAAAGGTCACCGAGTAGATCATGCCATCCACAAAGGAATGGATTCCGATTCCGACAAGAGCTGTATATCCAAAAGCCAGTTCAGACATCTTCGTATTTTTTCTTATAAGCTGATTGGTTGCATACATAAACATGAATCCCATCACTGCAAAAAAACCAGCCATGCTGCTTTTTGCGATGGCTTGAGGAAAAGCACCGATCAGAGGAGATGTGATGAGGATTCCTGCTGCAAAACACATAAAATATTCCTTGTTTTTCTCCGCCCACTCTTTGTTCTTATAGATGGCGTAGATTCCAAGGGAATTCACAACCATTGCAGAAAGCGCAAATACTGCAACCAATCCGAAAGTACTCATAATATTATCTCCTTCATAATTTCGATGTTCAGTAATAATTCCATTATACTCACCTAATCACTTCTTCGATTAATACGAGTAAAAAAAACTCTGCAGGGATTTAGGGCGTACCTAAATCCTTACAGAGAATTCATGTATGACCTTCTATTTTACTGTGATATTATTCTCCTCGGTCTTTCTTGCGTTCAACAATTCGAGATAAGAAAATACCCAGTTCAAATAGAAGTATCATGGGAAGGGCTAATAGTGTCTGTGAAATGACATCTGGCGGTGTAAGTACCGCTGCCACCACAAAGATGACAAGGATTATATATTTTCTGTTCTTTCTCAGGAAGCTGACTCTCACAATGCCAAACCTTGTCATAATGACCATGATGCTTGGCAGTTCAAAGATCAGTCCGAATGAGAGAACAGTATTGACTACAAGAGACAGGTAACTGTTGAAGCTGATCATCTCTTCGATGCCTTCCACCTGAAATCCCATGAAAAATTCTAGGATCAGCGGAAGAACAATCATATAAGCGAACACGGCTCCAAGGATGAAAAATACCCCTCCAAAAAGCAGTGAAAATATGATGGTCCTTCGTTCCTTCTTTTCAAGACCTGGACTTATAAAAAGCCAGATCTGTATGATCAGAAATGGTGATGAAACAGCAAGTCCTAAAATGACAGCAATCTTGATATAGGAGAGCAGAAGTTCTGCTGGAGATATAAATACAAAACTGATTTCAGGGACAATACCGATCATATCCGTGACAAGGATTTCGGAGAAACTATAGCTGATAAGAATAGCTGCAACTAGTGCTACAGCCATATAGATAATTCGATTTCTCAGCTCTGTCAGATGCTCAACGAGTGTAAGGTTTCTTTCCTTATCCTTACTCGCTCTTTTTTTCATCTTTCTTCTCGTCGTCAGGCGTGGTCATAACATCCTCGGATATTTTATTCGCGCTGTTTTTAAACTCTCCGATGGCAAGTCCGATGGACTTTCCAATGGAAGGCAGCTTGGATGGTCCGAAGATAACCAGTGCGATCGTTAAGATAAGAACCAGTTCAGTTATTCCAATTTTACCCATTTTTGTTCTCCTTTACTTTTCCCTAGAGGATTGAAAATTCATTCTTACAGTTTGTAATATGCATTAAGAAGTTCTGCTGTTTTTCCAGCACAGTCTGCTGCAACGCCTGCACATCTTGCTTTTCTTTCAGGGTCGCCCATGGCATATCCTGAAACTTCCATAAACTCTCCAACGGAATCCTTACAGTTGACAGATGCTGAAACCACAGTCTTGTTTTCAACTTCTGGCTGATAGGTTGGAAGCTCTGTGCTTGTATACCATGCGAAAAGTTCTGCAGTTACTGTTGCTGCATCTTCTGGTGGTACTGCAAGGCCAATGGCTGTTGCGGCTCCAGCTAGAGATCCACAAAGAGAAGCTGCTCCGTATCCACCTGCTCCGTTGGCATAAGCATCCACAGGAATCTGATTCCAAGGATAGCCAGCATTGTCTCCTAACTGACCGATAACACCATCAATAACCGCTCTACAGCATCCGCCTTTGTTAAAGAAGGAAGCATAAGCTCTTTCCATTGTGCTGGCAGGATCCAGTTTCTGATATGGGAATGGATACTGTGGTGCATCTTCGCTTGCTGCCAAGTACTCGTAATTTAAGACTTCTTTTGTTGGAAGTTCAGGTGCTTTCTTGGCACATCCTGTGATAAAGGATGGAATGACAGTGACTACTGCTACCCCAGCAGCAGCCATACCTGCAGTTTTAAGCATGTCACGTCTTGAATAGACCTTTTCGCTCTGTTTTTCTTCGCTTTGTTTTACTTCGTTCATTCTTCTTCCCCTCTTAAACATAATTTTTTATTTTACAACCGGTCAGGCTGTAATAGACTAAAATAATTGCTGGTGATGAACATAGAAAGTTTTGTGTTGTCGTTCATCAAAATAAACTTTTTGTTAAATTATTGACTATTAATAATATACTCCAATTAACTGACATATGTCAATAACAAATCCCCCATCAATTCATTAATATGAAATTCGAGAAAATCCACTTCTGTTTTGAGCAGATTACCTATGGAGTGTTTGATTTTTTGATAATTGACAATCAGATACCTATCCTATGCTTTGATCAGAATATGACGATCTCTTTCGGTCAAATGAACATAAATATGCAAAAAAAGATCCAGAGACATCATGAACTGATGCTGAGGATCTTCTGCTAGTTCTATTTTATTCTCGCCTTTTCTGGATGAGTTGTTCTTCGGGCATTCAGACGATGGTATTTCTTAAAACACCGATCTTCTCAATCCCACACTCCACCACATCTCCCTTTTTCATGAATCTTGGTGGATCAAATCCCATTCCTACACCTGATGGTGTTCCGGTAGCGATGATGTCACCAGGTTCAAGCGTAATGCCCTGTGAAAAATCTGAGATGATGGTAGAAATATCATTCAGGAAAAGTTCTGTATTTGAGCTTTGTCTTATTTCTCCATTGACTCTACTTTCCACCTTCAGTTTCAGCGGGAATGTAAGTGCAGAACTGTGGAGAATCACAGGACCCAATACGCTATGCGTATCAAGACTCTTCCCTTTATACCACTGAAGATGTCCCCTCTGAAGATTTCTCGAGGACACATCGTTGAAGATGCTGTATCCGAAGATGTATTCTTCTACCTGATCTCTAGGAATATTGATTCCTCTTTTTCCGATGATCACAGCCAGTTCCACTTCATAGTCAAGCTCTTCATCAATTTCGAAAAAACCTCTGATCTCTTCACCATGCCCCATAATTCTTGTGGTTCTTTTTGAAAAATAAACCGGTCTCTTCTGTTTCGAAAGTTCTTCATTCAGTGCCAGAGTGGATTCCTTGAGATGAGACTCATAATTGACACCTACACAGATGATGTCATGTTTCGGTCTTACAATAGGCGCAAGATATCGGATCTCATCAATCGGAACACCCAGTTCAATTTCATTGATTCTTACCTGGGCAAGAATACTCAGGTCCAGCTCGGTAGCTTCCTCTATGAAATGATTCATATCAGTGTAACGTTCATGGCCCAGCACCTTAGATATTTGAAGAACCTTCGTTTCATCAAGACTAAGTACGCCTATTTGTTCTTTGCCATCATGGACAAAGGTGATAAATTTCATTTTACTGTCTCCTTTTCTTCAATTACTTGAATAACATTTCCCTTTTCACTTAGAAGTGATTGACCCACAAGTATTCAACCAATCCCCTTAAAGATGGGCTTTTATTTTACGGATCATCTCAGTATATTCTCCATCAGTGAGGTATACTTTCCCAGGATTCATCTGGAAAACACCGCCCCATTCGTCTCCATCTTTATATTTTGGCACTAAATGGAAGTGCAGGTGGTGTCCCGTATCTCCATATGCTCCATAATTCACTTTATCTGGTTTAAATGCGGCATGTATAGCCCTTGCAGCTTTTGCAATATCGTCCATGAATTTATTTCTGTTCTCCTCACTAAGATCCACTATTTCTGACAGATGCTCATTATAGGCCACAATAAATCTGCCTGGTTTACTTTGTTCCTTGAATAGAATTAATGTGCTGACTTTAAGATCACATACTTTAATTCCAAATTTATCTAACAGAGCCCCTTGCATGCAATAGGCACAATTTTCGTCTCTCATCCTAATTTACCTCCTAAATTTAATTGAACATGAATAGTGAGCTTGATCTCAAATCGGACCCTCTTTTATGCTCTTTTCTGTCTGTTGAATCTGACTTCAGGTCTTTTCTTATGTCCATAGATCCTTGGCATGAGCTTCTGATCGATGGACGGTGCCAGTGCATTCATGATGAGAATGGCAAAGCCCACTCCACCTGGATAAGTGAATGCAATTCTGAAGAAGGCTGTAAGGACGCCTGCCCCGATGGCAAATACGGTCTTCCCTTCCGGTGTAAGTGCTCCTGAGCTGTAATCAGTGGCCATGAAGGCTGCGGCAAAGAACAGTGTTCCTGAAAATGCATGGCTTGCCATGAAGTCTAAGTTGAATCCGGAGTAGAATCCGGTCACAAGCATCACGGTCAGTACATAGAAGATCGGAATCTTCGGATTGATGATTCTTCTTGCGATGAGATAACCCATTCCCACAAGAATAAGAAGTTTACTGGTTTCTCCTGCATTTCCTCCTAGATTGAACCCCATAAAGAGGTCATAAAGACTAGGCACCGCATCAGAAACCACTTTTACGCCACCACCAAGATATTCCAGTGGTGTAGAAGAAGATACGGCATCCGGTCCTGGAAGGACCCAGTTGGTGATCCATGGGGAGAAAAATGCTTTCAACATGACTCTAGCCGCCAGGGCAGGATTAAATCGATTCTTTCCGATTCCTCCAGGCAGCTGCTTCACAATGACGATGGCAAAGACGGATCCTATGACCACGGTCCACCAAGGCGCGGACACCGGAAGACTAAGTCCAAGAAGTGCACCTGTAACCATGGCACTTCTGTCACTTATTGTGATTTTCCGATAGGTCAGCTTCTGGAATATATACTCACTGGCAACGGAAGTAGCGATACCAATGGCGATCATCAGAAGCACTTTCCATCCGAAAAAATATGTGGCTGCAGCAGCTGGTGGAATCAGTGCGATGAGCACCTGGGTCATAATAAAGGATGTGGTTCTCGGTGTCCTTATATGTGGTGAAGGACCTGATTTCATATTTGCTAATTTCTCCATCATGTTATGCGCCCTCCTTTTCCTGCTGCGCCTTAATGGCAGCTTTTGCATCTCTGATATTATCCAGCAGTGGAATCTTAGAAGGGCAGATGTAGGAGCAGTTTCCGCATTCTATACAATCCATGGCACCAAGCTTCTGCGCCGCATCAATATCCCCTCTCTTATAGGCTTCACTGATGAGGATAGGCTGAAGATTCACTGGGCATACATTGATGCATTCTGAGCACATGATGCAGTCTGATTCTTCTCCCGTCTTCGCTTCTTTTTCTGTGATCGCAGTGATGGCTGTCATGGCTTTTATGATTGGGACTCTGACATCAGATAGTGCTCGCCCCATCATAGGACCTCCGCTGAGCAGCTTATGGACGGATTCCTTGAATCCTCCACATTCTTCCAAGAGTGATTCCACGGGTGTGCCCACTCTGACAAGAAGATTTTTCGGATTTTCCACTGGTGTGCCTGAAACGGAGACCACTCTCTGATAAAGAGGTTCACCAAGCTTCACAGCCCTGTAGACTGCTCTGGTAGTGGAAACATTCATGAGGACACATCGGACTTCTGCAGGAAGACCTCCTGGTCTTACTTCTCTTCCAGTCAGGTCTTTGATCAGATTCTTTTCTGATCCTCTCGGATACATGGTGCGCATAGGTCTCACTTCAATATCATCAAAGTCTTTTGACGCATTGATCATGGTTTCGATGGCATCGGGTTTATTGTCTTCAATGGCCACATAGATATTCTTCAGCTTCGGAAAGAGATTTCGAGCTACCGTGATTCCCATCACAATCTCATCACTTTGCTCCAGCATGACTCTATGATCTGATGTGGAATAGGGTTCACACTCCGCACCGTTGATGATCAGCGTATCTATGACGCTTCCTTTTGGCGGATCCAGCTTCACAGATGTCGGGAAAGCAGCGCCGCCCATACCGACGATGCCTGCATTTCTTATGATCTCCAGAATTTCTTTGGCATCTGAAATATCATCTCGCTTCTTTATAGACTCATCAAAAGTATCCAGTCCATCATTTTCCACAACGATACAGTCTGCCGGTCCATTTAAGGTCGGTCTTTTCTCTATGGCTGTGACGATGCCAGAAACTGACGAATGAACAGGTGCGGAAACAAAACCTCCTTCTTCTGCAAGGAGCGTACCGATGTTCACATGCGCTCCGACTTCAACCACTGGTTTTGCTGGTGCACCGATATGCATGGATACCGGAAAGACCAGTTCCTTCGGAACCTTTGCGGTCGTGATAGGTATATGAGATGTTCTTTCTTTATTTTCTTTGGGATGACTTCCTCCATGTTTTCCCATGAAAAAAATACGCATAAAATCATTCCTTTCTTGAACACTAAGTAAAATTACAATAATTACATAAATAATTCTACAACTAGATAGATTACTACTAGTATAATTTATATCGGACTCAATAAAAAGAAAAAGATGCCCGTATCCATGAAAATAACGTGGATTGAAGCTTTTATAGCATTCTCTCTCCCATTAGATGGAAAGTGAAAGAGTCGAAGGACTACTATCCTCCGACTCTATACAAAATTATATTCTGGTCCACGAACCATCAGATTGATTCCGTGTCTAGTGCTCTTTATGAAGCTTATCTTCCTCGTGACTGATTTTCTCCTCATAAGCCTCTTCATATTCATCTGCGTCAAAATTCAGTGGAACCATCTTTTCCTTCCAGGCAGACATATAGGTTGCATTCAGCATTCTGACACTTTTGATCCCTTCAGATAGTGGACAGATGATTTCTTCATTCCCTAGAATACTCTGGATGAAGTTGTTAAGAAGTCTCTCCTGAAGAACGATATTGGGCAGCTTCGGAAAGCTGATTTCCTCCACATCATTTGGCACTTCCGGAAATGCGCCTTTCACGGTTTTCGCGAACTCCTCTTCATCAACACTGAGGCGTGTAATCCTCACTTTACTGTCATCTTCGATGACAATCTGTCCACCTGAAAATGAAAGTTCGAAACGGTTTGTGCCAGGACTTTCATGGGTACTTGTGATAAACTGTCCCGTTGCACCGCTCTCATAAAGCATCTGTATCATCACATCATTCTCAGCAGTCAGTGGCCTATGAAATCCTTCTTTCGTAAATGCCATGAGCTTTAGAGGAAGCTCTGTCATCCATAAAAGCGTATCCAGCTGATGGATGGCCTGATTGATCAGTACACCTCCACCTTCTGTCTCATAGGTCCCTCTCCAGGTGCTTTTTTCGTAATAATCATAGGTTCTGTAAAGATTAGTCACCTGCCAGATGGCCCGTCTCAGCTCTCCCATCTTGTTGTCTTCTATAAGCTTCTTCACAAAATTATAGGTATCACCGCTTCTGTTATTAAACATGACGCCTACTTTAAGATGGGGCTTCTTCTTCGATTTCTCATAAAGATCTTCCACTTCTTTGATCTTGATGCCTACAGGTTTTTCGATCATGATATGTCTGTTCTTCTCCAGGACTTTCGTAGCCATGGCAGGATGAAGCGCATGAGGTGTTGTTATGATGATTGCATCCACCATGTCCCCTTCAAGCATGTCATCCAACGTGGAAAATAGCATAGCATCACCAAGTCCATATTTTTCTGTAATCCCATCTAGCCTATCCTGATTTCTTGAGGCAAGGGCTACAAGTTTTGCCTCTTTAATAAGTCCTTTTGAAAACATCTCTATATAATTTTCTGCAATGCTTCCAATCCCTACGATTCCTACTTTAATCATATTCATCACATCCTTGTGTCTATTTTACCACTACTGACTTCTTTGTTTAAGATTCTTCAGGTTGAAACTTTGGAAATTCCTGATTATTTTCACCTTGAAACTACTGACACCCGGATCACATCGATCCGGGTGTCAGGTATTTTACTGCTTACTCCATCTTCAGATAAGAAAGTTTTTGACTTCACTTATTTTCATAAGGATGGTATCACTTTCCCTTTTGTATTTCGATCCATTTCCTGAAGCAGCTTTTCGATCTCTCCGGGAGGCATAGGTCTGTAGTAATAGAACCCTTGGATTGCATCGCAGCCTTTTTCAATTACATAGTCTGCCTGTTCCTTTGTTTCTACCCCTTCTATGATCACTTTGAGATCGAGCGCTCTTGCCAGATTCAGAATACCTTCATAAAGTTTCTTCCCGTTCTGTTCATTATCAAGATTCAAGATGAACTGGCGATCGATCTTCACTTTATCTATAGGTAGTTCATGGAGTCTGCTAAGTGACGAGTAAGCTGTCCCGAAATCATCCAGTGATATCTTGATTCCGATATCTCTCAAAGTCTGTATTTTATTCTTTATCTGGTCCTGGGAAAGAAACATGGTGTTTTCTGTGATTTCCGCTTCCACATAATCAGGATCCCAACCATATCTGTTGAATATTTTCGAGAGATTTCTTCCCATATCTGCCTGCATCATGCTGATGGGAGTGATGTTCACGGATATGGTGATCTTTTTATAACCAAGGTCCTGCCATTTCCTGTTCTGGTTGCAGGCTTCCATGAACACCCATGTATCCAGCTTTGACATGAGACCCGTACGCTCTGCAATAGGTAGAAAAACACCTGGTGACAGTATGCCTCTTGTGGGATGATTCCACCTGACCAGGGCTTCCACCCCGATGATTTCTTCCGTTTCTCCATGTACCATGGGCTGATAGTGAAGAATGAACTGTTTCTTCTTCATGGCATGCCTGAGGTCTTCTTCCAGTTCTTTTTCATAGACAAATTTATTTTTTATTTCTTCCGTGCAGATTGTGTATTTGTCTTTACCTGTATTCTTGGCATGATACATGGCAAGATCCGCAAATTTGATGAGTTCTTCTCCACTATGCCCATCATGGGGATAAATGGAAATGCCCATACTGGCTCCGGTCTGCACATCCCGTCCGTCCATCAGGAAAGGCTTCGTGATCTCACTTAGCACCTCTTGTGCAAAACGTTCTATTTCTTCCATGGATTTCGCATGAGGAAGAAGAAGCAGGAATTCATCTCCTCCAAAACGGGAAAGCAGATCTTTCGCTTTTAGTTTCGGTTTCAGCTTTTCTGAAAATTGCACGAGGAATCTGTCCCCTGTGCTGTGTCCAAGAATGTCATTGATATTCTTGAAATCATCAAGATCCAGAAAAATCAGGGCAAGCATTTCATTATCTTCTGTTTCATCTATCTGCTTTCTGATGATTTTCTCGTAAAGCACTCGATTTGGAAGCCCTGTGAGATGATCATAATAAGCCATCCTGAAAAGTTCGTCTTCTTTACCGATCTTATAAAGCATACTGGACAAGCTTCCTGCTATAAGCTGAAAGGTATTCTGATATCCTTCATCCCAGGAGTTTCTGTTCACGGTTCTCATCCACATGGCACCGAGAATCTCACCGGATTCTATGAGCGGCCTGACCATGACTGTAACCCCTTCACTTTGCATATCCTCCTTGAACTTTTTGATTGCTTCAAAGAACTTTTCTGTGTAGAGACCATCCTCATCCAAAATCGACTGCAGCAGGTCATCGAACTTATTTCCACACTTCCTGTTGATACTTGGATTAATGAAGTCATGGGGTCCATAATATTCCGCTTTTCTCATCTTATTTCTTTTCCCAGGAAAAATATGGATTGAACCATAGTCAGCATCCATATATTGGAGGCTTTTTTCCAGAAATACATCCAGATTGCTCCTGAGATTTATATTTCTGGCTGAAGAGAGAAGCCTTGCTGTCTCTGATACGAACCGTTCATGATCGATCTGTTTTTCAAACTGATTCTGTCTGTTCTTGTAGATCTTATTGATCAGAAAAGCAATGAATATGACTATGGAGTATACAACAAGTCTTCCCAGATGATCTGCAGAAGAAAACACCAGGAGAGATTCTGGTCTTAAAACCCATAGAATCACAGCGGTCAGGATGGTGAGTACGCTTGTATAAATAAGTAGCCTGATGTTATTGAAGGCGACTGCAACCAAGATAAAAATCACAGGCACAGACCAGGCAAATGCTTCGGAGTTTCCAATCTGATAGAATGTGATAAATGGAATGGTAAGCGCAATAATCACAAATAAAATATTATCTCTTTTTCTGATACTCAATCGGCTCTTCAAAAGGAAAAATATAATAAAACCGATCATAAACATAGTTACTGTAAGAATCCCTGTTCGTGGGATATCCTTCTTCTTCATAAACACTTCGATGCCGAAGGCTGTGAATCCTCCAAACAGATATGCCTGTGACAGATAGAAGAAGATTCTTTCGTGGGTCTTGACGCTTGTAAACTCTCCTCTTTTGGGAAGCGCGAAAACTTTAATATTTTTCTTTCTGCCTCTTAGAAACAACACCCAAAACATTGTTATTCCTGCTGGAAGCATATGGAGAGGTCCTAGTCCTATAAGATTCCAGTTAAGCGCCTCATAAAGCCCAAAGATTTTTGGCAGCCCCAGCATCAGGGTGATGACCATCGCCACTTTAATGTATTTCATTTCTCTAGCATCGGCCACATCATTCGCTTCTGACTTTCCTCTGAACAGAAGATAGAGAACGAGAATCATCACTGCCAGATAATAAAAACGCATCCACATGAACCATGGCATCTGAGCTCTTTCATAGTTCCATCCGTAGGAGCCTAACTCCATGTTTGTGGATACATTATTATAAAGCATATTCCCATAGAACAGAATCATGGTAACAGGGACAGGAAGATAAAGAGCAAGCCACTGCCACTTCTTCATCTTCTTCTCCATTTTTGTCAGGAGAATAACCAGGTGAAGGAGAAAACTATATGTGAATCCCCATCCCCAGACACTGGAGCCCAGGGCGAAATAAGCCAATTCTTTAGATTCCACGTGGCTAAGCAGCGACGAGGTAAGAGACCATGTGCTTAAAGACAGAGATAGATAGAAGAAAAAACGATGAATCCTGTCCTTGGTCTCTATTGAAAATATATACATGCCCATATAAAAATAAAGCATCAACGCTGCATAAAATACTACTGATAATATTCCAGAGTCCACCATAACCACCTGCTACTTTCCGCATATGCGCAACCATTCTTAGATTTGAATTTGAATTATACAACTTTCTGAAAATATATTGCAATTACTAACATTATCGTACATATTAGCTGTAAATTAAAGTCTTATTAAGATTATACTTCAAATTCTGGGTGAAATTTTGATATAATCATACTTTTTTAAGCAATATCCATCCTGATCTCATAAATGAAAAGTGGGATAGATAAAGGGTTTCCTCTATCTATCCCACTTTTTATTTCGTTAAGCTATACAAATCAGCGCTCTTCTCTTTCTATTTCAGAAATACGGTCTACCTTATCAGAAGATCCACCACCTGCAAATTCAGATTCCAGCCAGATGTCCACCAGGTTCTTTGCAAGTTCTGCTCCAACGACTCTTGCACCCATGGTCATGATCTGGCAGTTGTTTGATTTTCTGGATCTTTCTGTGGAATAGGAATCATGACATACTGCAGCTCTTACACCAAGGACTTTATTGGCTGTGATGGCCATACCGATTCCGGTACCACATAAAAGAATGCCTCTTTCAAACTTTTCCTCTGCCACTTCCTTTGCAAGCGCATAAGCCACATTCGGATAAAGTACGGATTCACCCTCATTTGACCCGAAGTCCACTGCTGTGATCCCTTTTCCTTCTAGGTGCTTTATGATTTCCTGCTTCAGGCCATAAGCCGCTTCGTCGCATCCTATTGCTATTTTCATATTCATTTACTATCTCCTTCAAAAGTTTCTCAAAGTATTTCAGTTTTATCTTTTGTCTATTTTTTATATTTCATATTTCAGATTTCTAATTTCATATTTTATCTTCTGTCTATTTCTGGTCTTATAATGCCAATATCGATTTGAAGTTGTCCTTCAGTTTTGGATACAGGTCATCAAATTCCTTGTAGACTCTGTCATATTTAGCTGCTCTTTCTGCATCTGGTGTATATACATCATCTCTCATCTTGATGATCTTGTCACAGGCTTCCACAACGCTGCCATATGCTCCGCATCCGACTGCTGCAAGGATTGCCACACCAAGAGCCGCACTGTTTTCAGATTTCATGTCCGGAAGTGAAACTGGAAGCTTGTATACATCTGCCAGCATCTGTCTCCAGAATGGACTCTTGGATCCGCCTCCGCACATGTGTACATGATCTACTTCAACACCAGTGTTCTGAATGCCTGACATAATGTCTCTTAAAGCATAAGTGACACCTTCCATCACCGCACGGGTCATATCTGATTTGGTATGAATTCCTGCCAGTCCTACGAAGGAACCTCTGCAGGTCAGGTTGAAATGAGGTGACTGCTCTCCATTAAGATATGGCAGATAAACCAGTCTGTTTGCACCGATCTTGGAAGACTTTGCATCCTCATTGATCTGGTTGTACTCTGTATCCTCTGGATAGAAGTTGTTTCTCCACCATTTAAGAGATGCTCCAGCGGAGTTCACACTACCCATATAGTGCCATGCACCTGGAATCGGCATACAGAATGTGTACACGGATTGATGTGGATCCAGTAGAGGCTTTTCTGAGTAGGCAAAGACAGTACCGGATGTACCGATGGTTGTCATGGCACGTCCTGGAGAAACGATTCCTGTTCCTACACCAGCTGCCGCGTTGTCACTTGCTCCACCTACCACTGCACAATTCGTTGTAAGACCAGTAGCTTCTGCTACACCTGGAAGAAGATATCCGGTGATTTCATGGGACTCGTATACTTTACCGAGCATTTCTTCGGTGAGTTCCATCTTATCAAGGATTTCAGTCGCCCAGCGTCTGTTCGGAATATCAAGAAGCTGCATGGCAGATGCATCAGATACTTCTGTTGCATATTCTCCAGTAAGTCGATATCTCAGATAATCCTTTGGCAGGTGAATATGGGCAACCTTCTCATATAGTTCAGGTTCATTGTCCTTGACCCACTGGATCTTTGCGGCTGTAAGGCCAGGTCTAGCTGGAGTAAGCGCATACTTCATGAAGAGATCATCCCCGACGATTTCTCTAACATGTTCACAGGCTTCTGATGTTCTACCATCATTCCATAAAATTGCACGTCTTAAGACTTTCCCGTCTTTGTCCATCATGACGGCGCCCATCATCTGTCCTGAAATTCCCAGTCCTTTCACAGACTCCTTCGGAACTCCACTTTCTCTTATTACATTTCTGATGGTCTCGATGGAGACCATATACCAGTCTTCCGGATCCTGCTCGGACCATCCGTTATGAGGCTGATAGAGAGGATACTCTTTTTCTGATACCGCCACTTCTTTTCCATTCACATCAAATAGTACTGTCTTAAGGCTTCCTGTCCCCAGATCTAAACCTAAATAGTAATCCATTTTGTTAACTCCTTTTTATTATATATTTTTTTAATACTTGCCATTATTATATGCCTTCTGATTAATGCTTTCTGCTTAATGCTTTCTGGTCACTGAATTTATATGATTGAAAACATTTTTCTACATCTCTCTCTGGAATGACTTCCAGGGAATGTCTAGTTTAGCCCCTTCATTGAGTAGTGCAAATACATGCATCAGAAGCGGGAAGTCATTGATATCAAGCTTTCCTCTTTCTGCCATGGCTTTCACCGCTTTTGCTGTTCTTGTGGCAATGACTACCGCTTCCAGAGTTTCTCCTTTAAGCGCTTCTGTGGCTTCTTCTATGGTATATCCTTTCCCGAGGAGTACACCTACAGTTCTACTTCTTCCTGCAGCTACCGTAACGTTTAAATCTCCTGCTGCAAACATGATGTTTTCAGTGCCGCCCCCGACGATCTTAAGGAGATTGAACATTTCTTTTACGCTCTGCTGGAAAAGAGCAGACTGGGAATTGTTATGACTAATACCGTCATCACCAAGGCTTTCTGCTATGCCGATGGCAAGTGCAGTTCCTAAAGCATATCCGTTTTTAAGTGCTACTGCTGATTCAAGGCCTACCACATCTTTTGTGAGACTGATGATGTAGTAGTCAGTTTCAAAGTAGCTTCTGATGTCTCTCAGTGCATCTATATCTCTTCCGCAGAAACCGACAAAGGACTGATCATGGTCTGCCAGGTCTCTTGCTGTGCAAGGCCCACCGATGGCAAAGATCTTTAATTTACTTTCCTTTGGAAGCTTTTCTTCCCAGTAAACTGGATAAGTTGTAAGGGAACCGTCTTCGTTATTGATCATCCCTTTTGTCACGGACAGTAGTGGTACATCTTCTGGAAGGATCGGCAGCATATTTTCAGCAAACCAGTCCACGCCGAAGCTTGAAACTCCGCAGACCACAAGGTCTGTGTTTTTCAGTGCCTCTTCTACATCAGTTATGTTATAGTACTTTATTCCGCTGTGAAGTGTTCTTCTCAGATTCTCGTGATAGTTATCATCTCGAAGTCTTTTTATAATCGCGTCATCCAGTGGACTGCCGACTAACCTGATTTCGTGACCGTTCTCAAATAATGGAAAGGTCAACGCAGATGCCATCTGCCCTGAACCGATCAAAGTGATAATACTCATTTCCATACCTCCATTTAAACTGTATGGTATCATCTTACGACTAGGTATGGGAATAATCAATACCTGTTTGGGAAATTTCCCACATTGAAATTTTTAACCCCACATAATTATGAAATTGTTTACATCATGGATGGGAAAAGTTGCATTCGTTACGAAATAAGTACCACAATTACTTGGAGAGCAGATTATGGTTTAAACTTCCACTCTTCATTATCTTGACAAAAAACCTTGTTACACCTTATCTTTAGTATAATGAATGTATAGATTTATGAGCATTTCCATGAAAATGAGAAACTCGTAGAGAATGGAGACTTACTATGGATGCAAAAAAACTAAGTCAGATGCTGAGAATATCAAAAATGTATTATGAACTGCATATGAGCCAGATCCAGATTGGAGAAAAGGAAGGTATCAGTAAATCCAATGTGAGCAGATTACTGAAAAGCGCCATGGATATGGGACTCATTGAAGTGAGAGTGAAAGAATCTGTTCTTTCCTACAGTGAACTTGAAAAGGAGCTTCTTGATCTTTTCCCTTTAAGGCGTGCTGTGATTGTTCCGGATCTTGTGGGAAACAGACAGGTTCTTCTGCAGGATGTCTGCGGAGCTCTTGCTGAGGATCTTCCAAGATTCGTCAAGGACGACAGCATTCTGGGAGTTCATTGGGGAAATACTTTAGCGGTACTTGCCAAGCAGCTCCCATCCATCAAAAGACAAGAGGTTTCCGTGATTCAGCTCAGTGGTGGATTCTCTAGAGCCATCTACGAGTCTGGTGCACTGGATATTCTGAAGAGTTTTGTAGACAGCGTCAATGGTTCAGGATATCAGATTCCTGCTCCTGCCATGGTGGACCAGGCGTTTATCGCTGATGCCATCAAGCAGGACCATCAGATCAATCAGATTCTTGAGATGGCAGACAGATGCGACACGGCTGTATTTTCTGTAGGTAACCTGGAGAGGCCTTCTGTACTCTATGAGATGGGTGTCATTACGCAAGAGAGCTATGGTGTAATCAAAGAGAAAGGTGGCATCGGTGACTGCTGTTCTCATTTCCTTACCAGTGAAGGAGAAATCCTCGATCCTGAAATGGACAAACGAGTCATTGCCGCTCCCCTCTCTGTGATCCGAAAAATCCCCAACAAGCTTCTTGTGGCTGTCGGAAAAGAGAAAGCCATGATCATCCGCGCAGCCCTTATAGGCAATCTTGTGGATAGTCTCTACATCGATGCTCCTACAGCAGAAGAGATTGTGAGGCTTACACCTGTCGGATTCAATAATAAATCCACAAAATAATATTGGACGAAAAATAAAACTCACCGGAATCTTGGGCTATAGATTCCGGTGAGTTTTTTGACGATCAGCTATTCAATTTCAATTTTCTTTGAGGTGTCTATATGCTCTGTTTTTGGTATATGAATCTTCAGAACGCCATCTTCCAGTTTTGCACTGATTCCTTCACTATCTGCTTCCTGAAGGAAGATATTTCTTTCCATGGAGCAGTATCTTCTTTCTTTGTGGATGAAGTTTTTGTCTTTTTCTTCTTTCTCTTCATCCCTATGAACAGCAATGCGTAGTCTTCCATCTTCAAGAGACAGATTGACTTCTTCTTTTTTTACGCCTGGCAGTTCAGCCTGAACGATATACTCTTTGTCTTCCTCCTGGACATCCACTTTAAAGGTGTCTGATTGAAGACTTCTTCTCATTGGCCATGAATCACCGAAAAAATCATCCAGCATGCTGCTAAAATCGTCAAACCCAGTATTCATAAGATCATTTTTCTTTCTGTTGAATGGAACTAAACCTTTCATTTCTAACAACTCCTTTAATGATATTTCGATTGTTAGCACTCTAGCCCTTCAAGTGCTAACTACAATTATGTTATAGCATAGGAGTATGAATTTTTCAAAAATGAAATATGAAGAAATCTCAAAAAAACTAAAGATTTCGCTTGAAAAACCAAAATAATTTGATTTAATAAATTATTATCAATTTTTTTCGTCATCTTCTAAGAGTCATCTGATGGTTACAATCCTTCCGTTATAGACGCTAAATCATCATAAAGCTCCATCAGCTGATTGCTATGCAGAAAATGGATCCCCTTCATACCTAGTTCTCTTGCAGTTTCAATATTTGGCAAAGTGTCATCAATAAATACGCATTCTTCAGCCAGAAGATCATACTTCTCCAGTAGAATCTCATAGATCTTCTTTCCTGGCTTCACTTCTTTCACCTCATAGGAAATCACTTTCCCATCAAAAAGCTTGAAAAACGGGAATTTATTCTCTGTAAAGAGATATCCTCTTTCAGGATAATTGGACAAGGCATAGAGCTTATATCCCATTTCTTTATACTTCTTCAGAAAATAGACTGAAGTCTCTATTTCCTCGATGAGAAAGCGCTCCCAATGGAGCATTATATGTTCCACTACATCCATATGTTCCGGTACTTTTTCTGTGATCTTTCTGATCGCTTCCTCTGGCGTGATGAGTCCCTGATCCAGCTGCTTCCACTCTACACTTCCGAAGACTTCCTTATGTAGCATCTTAATGGTTTCAAAATCCTCACCATAGGTTCTGATCAGATAGTCTAATGGATCAAATCTTACCAGTACGTTTCCGATATCAAATAGGATGTTCTTTACTTCTTTCATGATTGCACTCTCCATTTCTTTAGTTACATTACTACATCTACACTTATTTTCTGTGATTCGTTTAAATTTTCAAATGATGAAAGGATAGCATAATTCATATCATTACGCTACCCTTTTTATTATACCGACCGTGTCAATTTACTGTTGGTGAATACGAGAAAGAACTTTCCGCGATTATGCT
>CAZXUT010000055.1:2751-23572 GCA_964643785.1 uncultured Proteiniclasticum sp. | reverse complement strand
ATAGTAACTTCTACTTCTTATTTTTCAGGGGTGGAATTTACTTTTGCAATTAAGCAATATGCGATTAGTTTGAAGGAATTCCTTCATTTACTTGACAAACGGGTAGTTATTGCTAAAATTATATTGTTCAAAAATATAACAGAGCAAAAAATGTATCCATCAGCAGCTTTTTAGCTGCTTTTAAAATATTGTGGGGAGTTGTCATAATGATACTATTAATCGATGTAGGAAATACCAATATCGTCATGGGTGTACATGATGGCACGAGTATCATCTCGGATTTCAGATTGTCAACCAACAACATGAAAACATCAGATGAGATCTCTATTGATGTGATCAGTCTTTTCAGGCTTAATAATCTGGATCTTGGAAGTATTGACGGGGTGATCATTTCCTCAGTAGTTCCTAATGTCATGTATTCTCTGGAAAACATGGTCAGAAAAGTCTTCAAGATCAGACCCATCGTTGTGGGTGCAGGTGTGAAGACAGGAATTAATGTCAAAACCGATAATCCCAAGGAAGTCGGTGCTGACAGAATCGTGAATGCTGTGGCAGCTTCGGAGAAATATAAGAAAAGTCTCATCATCATAGACTTCGGAACAGCAACAACTTTCTGTTCCGTAAAAGAAGATGGCACCTATGCCGGAGGTATCATTGCGCCAGGGATCAAGATCTCTGCAGAAGCGCTTTTTGAGAAAGCGGCAAAGCTGCCTAGAATTGAACTTCTAAAGCCTGAAAAAGTCATCGGAAAAAATACCGTGGTCTCTATGCAGTCCGGTCTTGTCAATGGATATATCGGTCTTGTGGAACACCTGGTGAAGCTCATGAAGGGCGAGATGATGGATGACGGTGAGAGCGAACCTTTTGTAGTGGCTACAGGAGGTCTTTCAAGACTCATCAATCAGAATACAGACTGTATTGATGCGGTAGAACCTAATCTGACCCTGGAAGGGCTGAAACTGATATATGATAAAAATAAGAAATAGTGAACTGGACAGCAATGTCTTTTTAGCACCTATGGCCGGTATTACTGATATTTCCTTCAGGGAAATCGCCATATCCATGGGCTGTTCTATGGTATACTCAGAAATGGTAAGTGCGAAAGCACTTCATTATGGGAGTGAAAACACAAAAGAACTTCTAAGAATTTCACCCAAAGAAAAGCCTATCGCAGTGCAGCTCTTTGGAAGCGAAAAAGAGATTTTATCCGAGATTGCAGCCAAGTTAAGTGAGAATGAGGACATAGTGCTCATCGACATCAATATGGGCTGTCCTGCACCGAAGCTTGTGAAAAACGGAGAAGGCTCCTCATTGATGCTGGATTCGAAAAAAGCGGCGGAAATCATATCCGAGGTAAAAAAAGCGACGCATAAACCTGTCACCTGTAAATTCAGAAGAGGATTTAAAATGGGTGATGAGACAGCAGTGGATTTTGCCAAGAGAATGGAAGACGCGGGTGCTGACCTTGTAACGGTACATGGAAGATTCAGAGATCAGTTCTATTCAGGAACGTCCGATCGTGAGATCATAAGAAAGATCAAAGAAAGTCTATCCATACCGGTCATCGGAAATGGAGACATCTTCACCGGTGAAGACGCAATGGAAATGTTTGAGACCGGATGTGACGGAATCATGGTTGCAAGAGGAGCCCTTGGTAATCCATGGATCTTCGAGGAAATCAGTGCAGCCATGGAAGGAAGACCATACGAGAGACCAGGCTTTAGAGAGCGATTAGATACACTGATCCTTCATTACAATAATACGCTGGCTTATGACGGAGAATACAAAGCCGTCAGAGAAATGAGAAAGCATGTGGGCTGGTACTTAAAAGGAATGCCCAACAGTACTGAGATTAAAAACCTGATCAATTATGAAACTGACCCCAAGGTAGTGCTGCAAACACTGGCTTTCTACAAAGAAAAGCTAGCCGAGAACAGCTAAAATCATTGACATCTAAGGACAATGTTACTATAATAGGGAAACAAATAAACCATTAAGGGGATTTAAAATGAGTGAAGTAAAAAAATATGTAATGACCTATGAGGGTGTCAAGAAACTGGAAAAAGAGCTGGAATATCTTAAATCCGTAAAACGTAGAGAGATTACAGAGAAAATAAAGGTTGCACTAGGTTATGGTGACCTCAGTGAAAACTCCGAATATGATGAAGCCAAGAATGAACAGGCTTTCGTAGAAGGAAAGATCGCGCAGCTTGAAAATACACTGAGAAATGCATCTGTCATTGATGAAAATGATATTTCATTAGATGAAGTCAGTGTGGGATGTAAAGTTAAAGTGTATGACTATGATTTTGAAGAAGAAGTGAGTTATTCAATTGTGGGTTCTACAGAGGCTGATCCGATGAATTTCAAAATCTCCAATGAATCTCCAGTAGGCAGTGCGCTTATCGGACACAAAGTGGATGAAGAAGTCATCGCTATGGTACCAAATGGAACAAGCAAGTTTAAGATATTAGAAATAGGAAGAGAGTAGAGGTGTAGGTTTGACAAACGAAGAGAACAACATTAGAGAACATGAAGCCAGAATGTCAGAACAGGAAATGCAGAGAAGGGAAAAGCTCAAAGAGCTCCAGGAAATAGGGCAGGATCCCTTTGATGTCTATAAAGTGGAAGTGACCCATAATTCCAAGGAAATCGTAGAGAATCATGAAGAGCTTGAAGGCGTCAGAATAAAGACTGCAGGCAGACTTATGAGAAAAAGAGTTCAGGGTAAGGCAGGTTTCTCCGATATTCATGACAGAGAAGGAAAACTTCAGTTATACATAAAACTGGACAACGTGGGAGAAGAAAAGCTGAAGTTCTTCAAGACACTTGATTTAGGAGACTGGATCAGTGTTGAAGGTGAAGTTTTCATCACAAGAACCGGTGAAGTATCTCTTCAGGTGTTAAGCTTTGAACTGATCGCTAAAGCACTTAAGCCGCTTCCAGATAAGTGGCATGGCTTGCAGGATACAGATCTGAGATATCGTCAGAGAGAAGTGGATCTCATCGTCAATCCTGAAGTGAAAGACACAATGATCAAGAGAACAAAGATCATCAGAGAAATCAGAAACTATCTGGACGACCGTGGATACCTGGAGGTGGAGACACCAATTCTATCCTCGATTGCAGGGGGTGCTGCCGCAAGGCCTTTCCTGACCCATCATAATTCTCTGGACATCAATATGTACCTGAGAATCGCGACAGAGCTATACCTTAAGAGACTCATCGTGGGCGGATTCGAAAAGGTCTATGACATGGGCAAGAACTTCAGAAATGAAGGAGTCAGCTACAAGCATAATCCGGAATTCACCATGATCGAGCTTTATGAAGCATATAGTGATTACAATGACATGATGGATCTTACTGAAGAGCTGATTTCAACGGTTGCACAGAAGGTTCTGGGTACCATGAAAATCAACTATCAGGGGACAGACATCGATCTTACTCCTCCATGGAGAAGAGTAACCATGGCTGAGCTTGTGAAGGAAGCCACTGGTATTGATTTTGATACCATCACGCTGGAAGAAGCTCATGAAAGTGCAAGAAAGAACCACATGAAGGATGACTTCAAATATGACATCGAGCTGACCTCAAAGGGTGATATTCTAAATGCCATGTTTGAGAAGTTCTGTGAAGATAAGCTGATTCAGCCTACTTTCGTATGCGATTATCCAGTGGAAATCTCACCTCTTACAAAGAAGAAGAGAGGAAATCCAGAGTATACAGAGCGTTTTGAAGGATTTATTTTTGGTAGAGAAATCTGTAATGCGTACTCAGAGCTGAACGATCCGATCGTTCAGAGAGATCGATTCAATCAGCAGGCAGGCGAAAGAGAGCGTGGAGATGATGAAGCCTACATGATCGATGAAGAATTCATGAGTGCACTTGAAACTGGAATGCCTCCAACAGGTGGACTAGGTATTGGTGTGGACCGTATCGTCATGTTCCTGACAGATGCTCATTCTATCAGAGACGTCATATTATTCCCGACCATGAAGCCTCAAGAATAAAGAAACATTGTTTTAGTTAGTGAAGACAAAATTTACGGCTAAATAGAGAATACGTTTATTAAGAAGTGGTTAGACAAACATTTGTCTAACCACTTTTAAATTTAAATGATATTATTAGTACATACTAATAAACGATTATTTAAGTAAGGGAAATGATAGTTTTTAAATTTCTAAATTGAACAGATTGTTAGATTCATGATATAGATTATCCGATAAAATATGATTATAAACATATATTTGATGTCAGAAATAAGTATTTATATATTGAATAATAAAAAGAAAAGGAGAATATAATGTGTTTGATGAACTGAAATTTAAGTCATACTTATGTAAAGGACACTTGCGCGATGCAGTTGATTATATTGGGGGAGTCAAAGAAAAAGAAGACTTACTCCATAAGTATATTAGTGTTTTTGAAGAAGGACAATATTATAAAAAAACCGACAATGAAATCATTGGTAATATTGATAAAATATATCAAAATTACTATAGAGATATATTTTGGCGTGGCGTTGATAATGAGAGAGCAGAAAAGATGCTTTTTAAGAGCTTAAAGGAGTACTGTGAAGAGATTTCTCATTCTATAATAGATGATGACATTGAAAATGAAATTGAAAAAATAGTAAATAAAGAAGGGTATCAATATCTAGGGGGACAAACATCTGGTTTATTTGGTCCATATATTTGGGAAACTTCGACAAGGGTAACTTATGATGTGGAATTACCAGATGGAATAGAGCCTTATACAATAATAATGATGGATGGTTTTATATCTCGCAGCTGGTTGGATTTTATATCATTTGGTCTTACTGGAACGGGTGGATGGATAGGTAAGGATGGGACTTTGTGCTGTGTGAAAAGTGTATATGATATCGAAAGTAAGGAGTTCAGCATTTCATTTTTAAAGCATGAGGCACAGCATGGACATGACATTAAAAAATACCCTGGAATATCAGTTGCTGATTTAGAATATCGTGCAAAATTAGTGGAGTTGGTCTATTGGCAAGATTGTAAAAAGATGCTTGAAATATTAGGTGAAGCGGATAATACCAATCCTGATAATGGACATTCAATTGCTGCTCATAGGATTGTCAGTGAAATGTCCAAAGAAATCTTTAATTGCGAATATATGGATAATGAAAAAGCGTGGACCAATAGAGTAAGTGATATTAATAGATATGCTTTGGAGCTTCTAAGAAGTGATAGGATTTGATTGAAGGCATGAGTAGTGATAGTACCTGATATTGATAATTTCATCGTCTTCAGAAATACCATACTCAAAGGTTTCTGAGACTTCATTCCACAAAAGGTGAGACGATTTTGACCTTGAGCTTCCAATAAGAATAACATAAATGAGTACGAAAAAAAGCATCGCCTTCACTGACGATGCTTTTTGATATCTATAGTCTTTAATTCTAAAGCAAGGAGATGTTCTTCAGAGCCAGTTCGCTTCTCATCTCATCAGGCCAGATGCTGCTCTGGACCTCACCGATATGATACTTCTTCAGAAGGAACTGACAGATTCTTGATTGTCCGATGCCACCACCCATGGTCTGGGGTAGTGCACCTTCGAGAAGTAGTGTATGGAAAGGAAGACTGCTCCGGTCTTCCTGATCTGATTTCTTCAGCTGGGATAAAAGAGTCTCCTGGTCCACTCTGATGCCCATGGAAGAGAGTTCCAGCACTTCCTCATGGATTTTGTTGTAGAAGAGAAGGTCTCCGTTTAGCGCCCAGTCGTCGTAGTCAGGTGCTCTTCCATCATGCCTTTCTCCACTTGAAAGGAGATCTCCGATGCCGATAAGGAAATAGGCTCCTGTCTCTTTTGCAAAAGCGGATTCTCTTTCTTTGGCGGTTTTACCTGGATACTTTTCATACAGCTCTTCGGAGGTGATGAAAGTGATCGTATCAGGCAGTTCCGGTGTAAGGAAAGGATATTTCTGTGCCAGAAGAATCTCCGCATCTTTAAAAATGGAATAGATGATGCGAACAGTATCTTTTAACGTGCTCAGTGTACGTTCTCCCTCTCCTATGATCTTTTCCCAGTCCCACTGATCCACATAAATACTGTGGATGTGATCCAGTTTTTCATCACGCCTGATAGCGTTCATGTTGGTGTAGAGTCCTTCCCCAAGGGTGAACTCATAGTCCTTCAATGCTTTTCTCTTCCATTTGGCCAGAGACTGCACGATTTCAACTTCTTTACCCGAATCAAGGATGTCAAAGGCAACGGGTCTTTCGATCCCGTTCAGATCGTCGTTGATACCGGTGCCTTTTTCCACAAACAGCGGAGCGGACACACGGGTCAGGTTCAGTCTTTCTGAAAGTTCGTGCTCAAAGAACACTTTGATGAGTTTGATGGCCACCTGAGTTTCTTTTAAGGTCATGGTTGGTTTGTACATAGCGGTTTCCTCCTAAAATAAAAAATTCCTCTCCATCCCTACATAGGGACGAAAGGAAAGGCTTCCGCGGTACCACCCAGTTTAGCTTTAATAAGCTCACTTTTTAAGATACAGACTTTTGGTTATGTCGATATCCGACTCCTATAACGGGGAGGTCCGTCCAGGTCTACTCGTTTCCTTTCCTCTGGAAGCTCCGAGGTGTTCTTCGATCATGTGCTTGTATCAGGATTCCACCATCCCCGACTCTCTAAAACAGTAACCACGATGTACTTTTCTCATCTTTACTTGTTATTATTCATTATAGAAAGTTTTCAGGAAGTGTCAAGAAAAACTTTTGTATTTTCCTGAGAGACAGATTATAAAGATATAGCAAGCAGACATATCTGAAATGTGATTGGTACTCCAAAATCCACAATAGAAAACTGGAATCAAAATGGCGCTGGAGAACGATCAGACAGGAAACTATTGACAATGTCGAGTGTCGATAGTATATTGAATTTAAACAATAATGTCGATACACGATATTTTGAAATCAGACAGCCAAGGATGTGAAATAATGGCAAGAGAACAGTTTCAGACCCTGTCAGAACCGATGTATTATATTTTGCTGTCCCTTATTGAAGAGGAGTGCGGCGTGGACATCATGAATAAGGTCGGGAAGTTATCTGGTGGCAGAATCTCAGTGGGTCCCGGAACCTTATATACGCTGCTGGATAAGTTTCTGAAAGCTTATATGATCGCTGAAACGAAAGTTGAAGGTAGAAGAAAGAGCTATATCATCACGAACAGCGGTAAAGAAGCTTTGATGATGGAACAGAAAAGATTAAAGAAAATGCTGGAAGATGGTGCTATGTTTGAGTATGGATCGGATAAATACAAAGAAGGTGGGGCAGCAACATGATATTTAGAAGACATGATAATTCCAAGCCAAAAACAAAGACGAAGTTCTTTTCCACATCTCCGGTTGAGGTGCTGGCACTTCAAAGCTTTCTGGAAGACATGTCAGAGAAGGGATATATGCTTACAGGCGCTTATGGTAGTGTCTATACATTTGAAGAATGCGAACCGATGAAAAGGCGTTTTCAAGTAGATTTTTTTTCAAAAGCCTCGATTTTTGATTCCAGATCTGGAAAGAATACGGAAGACTATATAGAATACTGTGAGTCAGCAGGTTGGACCCATTGCCTTGGGAGTGGCAGAATGGAATTTTTTTATACCGAAGACATGGAAAACCCTGAAATCGAGACAGATGATGAAAACAGATTTCAATCAATCGCCAAGGCGGAATTATGGAGCCGTATACCATTTTGGTTTCTGGCTATAGTCTATACTTATTTGGGGGTGAATATTGCGCGAAGTGTAACGAGCAGTTACTCAACGTGGTCAAGATATCTTTCTGATCCGATGATGACAGGGTTTGCTGTTTTCTTCAGCCTGTATGCTATAGGAGCTGTGATCAGTTTTGCTGGGTTCATGAGGTTCTATTTTGGAAATAAGAAAAGATTAAACCGGGGTGAATCAATCAATCTGTATACACCAGAACAATCGAGAAGGCGCGTGTTTTATAGGAAGATGGGACTAGGCATCTTATTATTGCCTTTGATCTTCTCGACTTTCCAGATCGCTTCCCAATGGAGTATTACCCTGGTCACCTTACTCCTGTTCATAAGCGCTGCTGTCCTATTTGGACTCTTTTTGAAGAGCAGGCATTCAAATCGAAAGACCAATATCATCATGATCCTCGTTCTTTTGTTCGCGATGATCTCTCTGACCAATATAGTGGTCCTACAAGGCCCCATTTTAGATAACATAATAAAGAGCGGTATAGATTCTGAGGACGGAGATGCCGTAACATCAGAATCAGTCCCAGTCTCTCTGAAGGATATGGGGTATGAGGTTCTTGATGAGGGAAGTGTTCATGAAGAGAGCTATGTAGAAAAGAGCAAAAGCTTTATGGCCTCTACTAGTACCGTTTCAAATGGCATTTATAGAGAAGATAGAGATAATCAAGAACCAGTAAGAGATGAAATGTCTCCTTTTTACGATGTGTCAGTATTTGAAAGTGAATTCAGCTGGATTATTGACAGGTATCAAGCTCTCTTTATGAAAAGAGAATATTTGATTCCAGAATCTCAATTTCCGTATCCTGAAATCCTCAAGCGAGGTTATGAAGGGTATATGACAAAAGAAATGGAGAAGGTATTTGAGACAACCCGGGTACTGTTAGTGAAAGATAAAAAAGCAATCCTGATCATTTCACACGAACCACTCTCTGAGGAAAACGTACTGCTGCTGTTGGATAATATCTGATTACTGTGATGTGGATTACAGGTAGCATGCTTAAAAATTCATCTATAAAAACCTTTTGCGGTTAACTGACGGGTAGCTGTCGTAGACATGACTTTGGATTGTCATCTATAATTGAATCAGCATCCAATGAAAATCACGGGAGGAATCCAAATGAATATTGATTCTGATAAAATAAAGAAATTACGGTTGGAAAAGAACTGGTCACAGGAGCAGCTAAGTGAGAAGAGCGGGCTTAGTCTTCGTACTATTCAGCGTATTGAAAGTGGCAGTAATGTTTCTATGGAATCCATAAGAGTATTGGCTGCCGCCTTTGAAGTTGACCAAAAAGATCTGATGATCAAAGAGAGAGAAGAATCTAAAAATCCGCTGGATTCGGTGAAAAAAACGCTGATGGAGTATTCCAACTTCACAGGGAAAGCCACGCGCTATGAGTACTGGTGGTTTTTACTTTTTATGATTCTAGTAATGGCCATAGCCACTATAATTCATGAAAAAGCATACCAGATCGTAACGGTGGTCCTTCTGATGCCATTTTTGGCAGTAGGGACACGAAGGCTGAATGATACTGGTCGAAGTGGTTGGTGGCAGCTGTTCCTTTTTGTCCCATTCGGGCAGATTATTGTACTCTATATGATGAACGAGACAGATCATGAAAAAAAGAGCAGTTAACAGCTTATTCTTGACGTTTCTCACGAACCGATCTCTGAGGGAAACATCCTGATACTGCTGGAATATATCGGAAGATAGAGTTACTGAAGGGTTGAGCACGAATAAGATTCAGCTGTGAGTCAGAATTTTCTATTTTTTAAAAATATGCTTTGCATTTCTTTATATCCTTGGTATAATAGTGTTTGTAATGACGTTCCGCGATAGCTCAATGGTAGAGCGCTCGGCTGTTAACCGATAGGTTGGAGGTTCGAGTCCTCTTCGCGGAGCCATTTTTTTATTGAATAGTTTGCGTTGAGAAAGAGGAGTAATCGCTTCTGAATTTTTAGAGAGTATCCGCGTGGTGGAAGGATACATTCAGAATGATGAAAGGCGCTTTTGAGCAATAAGTTGCTAGAGCAGGGCTTATGCCAAGAAGGGTGGAACCGCGGATTTATCCGTCCCTTCATGGTGTATGTCCTTTTTATTTTTTAAGACAGTAATAGATCGGAGGATGATTTTTATGGAAAAGACCATGGACAAAATTGTTGCTTTAAGTAAAGGCAGAGGATTTGTGTACCCAGGATCAGATATTTATGGAGGACTTGCAAACTCATGGGATTACGGTCCTTTGGGTGTAGAACTCAAAAACAATCTCAAAAATGCCTGGTGGAAGAGATTCATACAGGAAAGCCCATTCAATGTGGGACTTGACTCATCGATTCTTATGAATCCTGAAGTATGGGTGGCATCTGGACACGTAGGAAGCTTTTCAGACCCTTTAATGGACTGCAAGGAATGTAAGGCCAGATTCAGAGCTGACAAGCTTGTGGAAGACCATATGACGCTTCAGGGCGTAGAATATGCCTCTGCTGACGGGTTCAGTGAAGAAGAGCTGAAAAACTACATTGATGAAAATAACATCGTGTGCCCTAAGTGCGGCAAGAAGAACTTCACAGAGATAAGAAAGTTCAACCTGATGTTTAAAACCTACCTCGGAATCACAGATGAATCAAAGACTGAAATCTACTTGAGACCGGAGACGGCTCAGGGTATCTTTGTGAACTTCAAAAATATCCAGAGAACCACAAGAAAGAGGGTCCCTTTTGGTATCGGACAGATCGGGAAGTCTTTCAGAAACGAGATCACACCAGGAAACTTCATTTTCAGAACAAGAGAATTCGAACAGATGGAACTGGAGTTCTTCTGTAAGCCTGGAACAGACCTTGAATGGTTTGAATACTGGAAGAAATACTGCTGGACCTTCCTTACAGACCTTGGTCTCACAGAGGAAAACATGAGAATGAGAGATCATA
Organism: uncultured Proteiniclasticum sp.; assembly: GCA_964643785.1. GTDB lineage: Bacteria > Bacillota > Clostridia > Clostridiales > Clostridiaceae > Proteiniclasticum. Next base: position 12,892 of record CAZXUT010000055.1, on the reverse strand, counting down.
AAGAAGAGGAGCTTTCTTTCTACAGTGTAGGAACAGCGGACATCGAATTCAGATTCCCCTTCGGCTGGGGAGAACTCTGGGGGATTGCAGACAGAACAGATTACGATCTGAAGCAGCATGCAGAGCATTCGAAAACGGATATGAATTATCTTGATCCTGTAATGAATGAGAAGTTCATACCATACTGCATCGAACCATCAGTGGGTGTAGACAGAATGCTTCTTTCCTTCCTGTCAGATGCCTATGAGGAAGAGGAGCTTGAAAATGGAGATGTAAGAACGGTACTGAAGTTCCATCCAGCCATTGCACCAATTAAGGCTGCAATACTACCTCTTTCAAAGAAGCTTTCAGAAAAAGCTCTGGAAGTTTACGAACAGCTTGCCAAGAGATTTAATGTGGAATATGACGATACGGGAAGTATCGGTAAGAGATACAGAAGACAGGATGAAATCGGAACACCTTTTTGTATCACCATCGATTTTGACACTCTGGAAGACCAGAATGTTACAGTAAGAGACCGTGACACCATGGAACAGATCAGAATGTCCGTATTTGATCTTGCAGAATATATCGAGAAGAAGCTGGAATTTTAAAGGAAACAGGATGGATGCAGATTGCCTCCATCCTGTTTTTTCTGATGAACTTCAGGTATAATGGTTGGAGATTTCACAGAAAGAAGATAGAATGAGAATATAAATAATTGATGCTGGAGGAACAATGAAAGACAATAGAAGGAATAAAACGACAAATGAAGAGCTGGCAAACAGCTCCGTGAAGAAAGCGGTAGATGGTGTATATGATCTGATTATGGTCAATGCGCTGTTCATGCTATTCAATCTGCATATACTGCTTTTTCTTCTCTTTTTAAGTCCGGCCAACCTTGTGCTGTATTTTCTCATCATAGTGCTTTTAAGCCTGAATCTTCTGCCTTCCTACTCAGCACTTTTCTATGCGGTGAGAAAGAAAAGAGAAGGATCCTCTGAGATTATGGTTGAGTTTTTTAAGGGCTATAAGGAGAATTTCAGGAAAAGTTTTATCATCGGGTTTATTGGTACAGTCCTGATCGCTTTCACATCCTATAATGCGCTGTTCTTCTACATCACAGACATGGATCTGATTTACTGGGCATTTCAGCTGATTATTTTCTTTATGCTGTTTGCGGTTCTGGCTACGGTTCCTGCTATGGTTTATGAGAAAGGAACACTGAAAGAAGTGCTTTCACGGACAAGAAGAAACTTTTCAAAGCTCCTTATCGGAGCTGCGGCAGCCACACTGATTATTCTGCTGAGCCTGTACCTTGGGAGCATAATCGTTGTTCCTTTAATATTCGGGTTTGCACTGGCGGCCATGGCTCAAGATTCGTTGCATAAAAAAATGATCGGACAGTCTAAAAAGATATAATAAGGATGGTTTTTATGGGTAGAGATTTTAATGAATTTAAACAGGCAATCAGAGAGAAACGAGTCGGGGTGGTCGGTCTTGGTGTAAGCAATATTCCACTCATCGAATTTCTCCTTTCGCTTGGTGCTGAAGTGGTAGGATATGACAAAAGAGAACTTACATCACTTTCGGAAGAAGTCCTGAGATTTACAGAACGCGTGGAACTTTTTCTAGGTGAGGATTATTTAAGTGATCTCACGGGACTGGATCTTATTTTCAAGACACCAGGGATGCGGATTGATCATCCAGCGCTTTTAAAGGCAAAGGAAGAAGGTGCTGTCATCACCTCTGAGATGGAAGAGTTCCTGAAGTACTGCAAGGCAAGAACCATTGGAATCACCGGCAGTGATGGAAAGACCACCACAACCACAGTGGTGGGAGAGATACTCAAAAAAGCTGGCTATCAGGTTTATGTCGGAGGAAATATCGGTACTCCTCTTTTTACAGAAGTGGAAAAGATAAGGCCACAGGATGTGGTTGTGCTGGAACTTTCCAGTTTTCAGCTCATGACCATGACCACCTCTCCGGAAATCGCCATTGTGACGAACCTGTCGCCGAATCACCTGGATATGCATAAAGATATGGAAGAATATATAGAAGCCAAGAAGAACATCTTCCGCTACCAGAAGCCTTCTGATCTTCTTATTCTGAATGAGGATAATGAGATCACAAGATCTTTTGCACCTCTTGCCAAAGGGAAAGTGGAGTTCTTCTCTTCGAAGAATGAAACCGAGGATGCTTACTATAAAGATGGAAGTCTGTTTCTTCGGGATGAACGTGTTGTGGATCTGAAGGAAATGAAAGTGAAGGGCATTCATAATGCGGAGAATTTCCTGGCTGCTTTTCTGGCGGTGGAAGATTTTGTTGTGAAGCCGATCATGAGAGAGCTGGCCATTTCTTTTCCAGGTGTAAAGCATCGGTGCCAGTTCATCAGGGAATATGAAGGTGTCAGATATTACAATGATTCCATTGCATCAAGCCCAACAAGAACTCTGGCAAGTATTCGTTCTTTCGACAGGAAAGTGAATGTTATTCTGGGTGGCTATGACAAGAGGCTGGATTTTACGCCTCTTGCTGAAGAGGGCAATAAGTTTATCAAGAATGTAGTTCTTGTAGGAGATACTAAATACAAGATCCAGGAAGCCTTTAACAAAGAAGAGGAAAAGTCAGGTGAATATATACCGCTTCATATGGCGGAAAACTTTGAAGATGCAGTGAGACTCCTGAAATCGATCAGCATAGATGGAGACGCTGCAATCCTCTCACCTGCCTGTGCAAGTTTTGATATGTTCAGAAACTTCGAGGAAAGAGGCGATAAATTTGTGGAACTTGTGAATGAATTCTAAAAATTGGTGGATAAAATAAGTTTTTTTAACCGTGCCAATTGTATGATTGCGAAGTTTGGGGTAAAATTTACTAGAAAACAAAAACAGAAGAAATCGGGTAAAAAGTGGCGTTAAAGCTATAGGAGGGTAATATGAACAATAAAAGTAATATCAAGAGAATCGGGATCATGACTGGAGGAGGAGACTGTCCAGGACTGAATCCGGTAATCAGAGCAGTGACTAAAACAGCAGTTAGTCAATACGGCTGGGAAGTCATCGGAATTAGGAATGGGTACAAAGGCCTTTATGAGAATGACTGGGTCAAGCTTGAAGGAGATGTGACATCAGGACTGCTTCATAAGGGTGGTACGATTCTATACAGCTCCAACAAAGACAATCTTTTCCACTATCTTGTAGAAGAGAATGGAGAAATGGTTTATAAGGATGTTTCAGATGTAGGTGTAGAAAACATCAAGAATCTGGGCATTGATGTCATGTTTATCGTTGGTGGAGATGGAACGCTTACATCTGCAAGAGATTTTGCAAGAAAAGGTGTGAATGTCGTAGCCATTCCAAAGACGATTGATAATGACCTGGCTTCCACAGATCGTACCTTCGGATTCTCAACGGCTGTCAATGTTGCGACTGAAGCGCTTGATCGTCTTCATACAACAGCGCAGTCTCATCATAGAATCATGATTCTTGAAGTTATGGGTAGATATGCAGGCTGGATCGCTCTTCATTCAGGTATTGCCGGTGGAGCAGATGTAATCCTTCTTCCTGAGATTCCTTATGACATCCATAAGGTAGTAGAAAAAATTGATGAACGAAAGAAGCGTGGAAAGAACTTTTCCATCGTTGTGGTTGGAGAAGGTGCAAGACCAATTGACGGCGAAGTTGTCGTAAGAGACATCGTTGAAGATTCACCAGATCCTATAAGACTTGGCGGAATCGGAATCAAGGTTGCACACGATCTTGAAAAACTATGCGGAAACGAGACTAGAGCTACAATTCTAGGACATCTGCAAAGAGGTGGAAGTCCATCCTCATCTGACAGAATCCTCTCCACCAGATATGGTGTGGCGGCTGTGAAGCTGGCTGCTGAAGGCAAGTTCGGCAACATGGTTACCTTAAGAGGTAATGAAATGGCTTATGATTCACTAGAAAATGTCATTGGCAGAAAATCAAAGAACGTAAATCCAAATGGAGATATGGTAGAAACTGCCAGAGCAATCGGAATCTCCTTCGGAGACTGATCATAAAATAAACTGGAACTGTGCTGAAGAGCATGGTTTCTTTTTTTGGCTCAACACAAAATCTATGTTGGAAATGGAATACTTTAGTAAAATAAGATATGATATAAGTATATAAAAATGGATAGAAGAATTCTCATGATAACCATCGAATCTATGAAGAAGGATATATATTCTTCAGGTTATGTAGACAGATGGCTTCGATTTGCCAGATGTATGATTAATGGGTATTCATTCGCCAGGAGGCGTATGAAACAGGAAATGAAAGATGCTGGGTGAGGTAGATTCACTTATAGGAGGAAATATAAATATGATTTCCAGTTTATTTGATAATCGTTTTAATATTATAGAATTTCTTTATCTTCTTTTCATATTATCTTTGTTAAGCTATCTTTATTTTGTGTTTCTTCATCGTTTTCTTCCCGAGGAAAAACAAATTGAATACTCTTCCCTTGCTCGTGGTCATGAATTTGTAATGGGCAAATACGATTGGACTGAAACATTTAGAAGACATAGAATTTTTCTTCTGGCAATCACTGTTCTAACACTTTTAGTTTTGGTGTCTGCTCATATATTCGGAATAGAAGTTGCAAATGCAGGCATTTGGGTCATAGTTATCGTAGGTCTTCTTTTAGCGAAATGGGTAGGACCTGTAAAGAAAACCAGTAAGAGTGAGTGATAATCCTATTGGGGTTAAGTTAATTCGTATTTTTAATATAATCAGACAGTAAGGGATTCGTTCATTCGAATCCTTTTAAAATACCCTGTTTTCAGTACTATTTTGATACAGAGCCTTATTTGAAGACATAATAATCCTCCCATTAAGAGTTAAAATAGACTATTCTTTCAACTCTTCTTTTGCGGATTTTTTCACTTCTTTATGTTGTATATAAGCAGTAACAAGGAATAGTACGCCTTGAATACCATAGAAAATCGGTCCATTAATTATTTTATTTTCCCATGGTATTAAAGCTAATAACAGCCATAAGAATCCTGCAATTAGGAATATATTTCGACTTAATTTGTGATTCACCATAAGTTCATCTCCTTTAATTAGTTACTTATATTATACCAAATTCTATTAAAGCATACTATTTCAACATAGATTTCATACAGAGCCTTTTTTTTACATCAGATTCGTTAGATCGGATTCCTGACAGAAATGGATAGATAGGTGAATTGAAAGATGTGAATTGCAATCGATTACTTGTTGTGCACACGTTTGCATGATATAATCTGGTCAGATAATCAAAGCAGAAATAAGAAAAAAGGATAGGTATAGATATGAGAAAAAGAAGGCTAATTCATAAATTCAGCGCTGTTCTTCTACTGGTGTTTTTCTTCACCCCGATCTTGTCTTTAAGAGACATCGTCAAAGTTCATGCGGAAAACGATGTGGACATGACGGTTCATTATCAGAGGGAGGACGGAAACTACGAAGACTGGAATCTGTGGCTCTTTGAAGATGGCGGCCAAGGGGAGCAGGTGGATTTTCTTGAAGAGGATGCGTATGGTAAGGTCGTAACGATCAAGACTTCAAGTGAAAAAAGCCGATTCGGCTTCCTTGTCCGAAAAGGGAACTGGGTTGAAAAAGATATTGATACAGACCGTTTCATTGAACTTCAGAACGGGAAAGCCGAAATCTGGCTGAAATCAGGAGATGAGACTGTCTATACGAAAGAGCCTGAAAGTGAAGGCGTGGAAACGGCTGTTGTCGAAGGTGAGCTTGAACTTCGTATTCATTATAGAAGATTTGATGAGAACTATGACGGATGGAACCTTTGGCTCTGGCCAGAGGGAGGAGAAGGTGAAGCCTATGACTTTACCTCAGAGGATGAATACGGAAAGGTGGCAGTCATTGGCGTAGATGTGACAGACGCGTCAAAGATCGGTTTCATCATACGTAAGGGAGAATGGGAAGCGAAAGATGTGGACATGGACCGCTTCATTTCTGTAAGTAAGGCGAAAGACGGATCAATAGATGTCTATCTTCTTGAGAAGGATCCCAATGTCTATTACGAAGAGGGTGAGGTGGATCTTTCACCGAAGTTCCTGGGAGCAGAGCTGACTTCGATAAATAAAATCAAGGTCAATCTGTCTATCCCGATGACGCTAGAACATGATCAGAAAGAAGGACTCAGTCTGAAGTCTGGTGGCGTTGACTATGAGATTCAGACCATCTACTTTGCTGAAGGAGGAAGACCGGAAACTTCAAGCCAGTTTGAAATCCTTCTAGCTGAGCCGCTGGAGCTAGGAAAGACCTATACGCTTTCCAGGGAAGGCTATGGAGAAAAAGCGGTGATGATGAGCGGTGTATTCTCCACCAAGGCTTTTGAAAACACCTATCATTTCGATGGCGAACTAGGTGCGCTCTATGAGAAGGAAAAGACGACCTTCAGGCTCTGGGCACCAACGGCTACAAGCGTTATGCTTAATCTCTTTACAGCTGGAAATGATGTGGATGCCTATGAGAAAGTTCAGATGGAATCAAAAGAGAATGGAATCTGGGAATATGTGCTTTCTGGTGACCATCATGGACTGTACTATACCTATACTGCTACGAATCTTGGTCTAGAGCAGGAAGCGGTGGACCCATATGCGAAAGCAGTAGGCGTCAACGGCGTAAGAGCTATGGTGGTGGATCTTGAGCGCACCAATCCTCTAGGATGGGAAGAAAACGAAAAACCGGAATTCAAGGATCCTACAGATGCCATCATCTATGAGCTTCATGTAAGAGATCTCTCCATCTCTGATGACTCAGGAATCACAAACAAAGGGAAATTTCTTGGACTTACGGAAAAAGATACAGTGGGACCGGATGGCGTTTCCACAGGACTGTCTCACCTCATCGATTTGGGTGTGACACATCTGCATCTTCTTCCAGCATTTGATTTCAGAAGCATCGATGAAACGAAACTTTCTGAGAACAACTTCAACTGGGGTTATGACCCACAGCATTTCAACGTTCCGGAAGGATCCTATTCCACTGATCCATATAATGGCGAAGTGAGAATCAGAGAATTCAAGGAAATGGTGCAGACGCTTCATGAAAATGAAATCAGAGTTGTGATGGATGTGGTCTACAATCATACTGGAGCTTCAGGAGATTCAGATTTCACGAAGATCGTTCCAGGATATTACTACAGAATGAATGATGACGGCAGCTTCAGCAACGGCAGCGGAACTGGAAATGAAACGGCATCAGAAAGATCCATGATGAGAAAATACATTGTGGATTCGGTGGTGTTCTGGGCAGAAGAATACGGTGTGGACGGATTCAGGTTTGACCTCATGGGTCTTCATGACATTGATACCATGAAAGCCGTGAGAGAAGCACTGGATGAAATTGATCCTTCGATCATCATCTATGGTGAAGGCTGGACAGGTGGGGATTCACCTCTACCTGATAAAGAGAAAGCACTGAAAAGAAATACATGGCGTATGGAGGGTGTGGCAGCTTTCTCCGATGATATCCGCGATGGACTAAAAGGCCATGTCTTTACAGATGAAGATAGAGGTTTCATCAATGGCGCAGATGAAATGGAAGAAAGCATCAAGTTTGGTGTGGTCGCATCTATTGATCATCCTGATGTGAACTACCAGGCAGTGAAATACTCCCAGAGCTTCTGGGCCAAGGAACCCGATCAGGCAATCACCTATGTGGAAGCCCATGACAATCTTACCCTGTGGGATAAACTGAAAATCAGTAACCCTGATGCGGATGATGAGGAACTTGTAAGAATGCACAGGATGGCCAATGCGGTGGTGCTGACTTCTCAAGGGATTCCATTCCTTCATGCGGGAAGTGATTTTCTAAGAACAAAGGATGGAAATCATAACAGCTACAATGCACCGGATGAGACCAATAAACTGGTCTGGGAGAGAAAGAGTCAGTATCTTGATAATGTGGAGTTTATTGAGGGGCTCATCGACATGCGTAATGCGCATCCGGCATTCAAAATGGATACCTCCAAAGAAGTACGTGAAAATCTTTCCTTCCTGGATATGCCTGAAAAGAACATGGTAGGCTACAGCTTAAATGGCAAGGCGGTCGGAGATGACTGGGATGAAATTCTCGTACTCATGAATGCCAATACAGAATTCGTATCCTACGACCTTGAAGGGAACTGGGATGTCATGGTCAATGGAGAAAAGGCAGGAGTTGAGATCCTTGAATCCCTTGAGGGGAATATTGAGGTTCCTGGACAGACACTTATGGTGCTTACAGCATCTGGACAATCAGCAGGTGCAGGAGAAGAAGCTCCTGAAACAGCGGAAAATGCAGATGGCATGAGCAGCAATCAGGCACTTCTTATAGGAGCAATTGTAATTATCATAGGCGGAGCAGGCTATATGGTTTACAGAAGGAACCAGAAGAAAAAAGCAGCTTAAGCTAGCATAGAAAAAGGAAGAGTCAATCTTCCATATAGAGACTTCTTTTCAGAAGGTCACATGAAATGTAATTATTTCAGTGCCTCCTGGGAGGGAGTTTTTTAGATTCATGAGTTCCTATGAATCAGTAGCATTCTATAGATTATAGTGATTCATAGGATTATTCAAGATGAAATGGTAAAATGAACTATAGAAGTAATGATAGGAGGAATAGAGATGCAAAATGAAGCACTGAAAAAAGCAATAGAAGTGGAAGAGTATGTCATTTCATTCAGAAGAGATCTGCATGAGCATCCAGAATTAAGTGGAGAAGAAGTGGAAACGCAGAAGAAAATCATAAAGGAACTGGAAAATCTCAATATTCCCTTTCGTAAAGCTGGTAGAACCTCCATCATAGCCACCTTAGCAGGTGGGAAGAAGGGGAAGACCGTAGCGCTGAGAGCAGATATCGATGCGCTGCCCATCGTAGAAGAGGCAGATGTTCCATTCAAGTCGGCAGTGAAAGGGAAAATGCATGCCTGCGGACATGATGCCCACACAGCAATGCTTCTTGGTGCAGCAAGAATTCTGTCTGGTATGAGAGAAGAATTACCAGGTGAAGTGCGATTTTTCTTCCAGGAAGGAGAAGAGACTTTTACAGGAGCAAAGAAAATCATAGATGCGGGTGGAATGGAAGGCGTGGATGCCTGTTTCGGGATGCATGGCATGCCGAGTTTAGAAGCAGGCCAGGTGGACATCACGCCAGGATATCGCATGGCAGGATGTGACACCATCTATGTCAAGCTGGAAGGGGTATCAGGACACAGTTCCATGCCGCATCTGGCTAAGGACACCATTCATCCAGCCTGTGTTTTTGTCACCGGGCTTCAGAGTATTATTACGAAGAACCTCAACGCCCAGGATCCCGTAATTCTTTCTGTAGGAAAGTTCATCGGAGGGACAAAAGCGAATATCATTTCAAAATATACAGAGCTTGAGATCTCAATGAGATACTTCAGTCAAGAAGCGAGAGAAACTGCCCACGAGGGAATAAGAAGACATGGGAAAGCCATCGGAGAAGCTTATGAGGTGAAAGTGGATGTGGTTATTGAAGAGAGTGCGCTGAGTCTTTATAACGATGAAAAGCTCACAGAAATTGCTGCTAGAAGTGCGGAGAAAGTATTTGGGAAGGGCCAAAATATCACAACACCAAGACTCATGGGGTCTGAAGATATGCCATTCTACTTCCAGCACGCAAAGGGGGTGTACGCTTTTCTCGGATACAGAAATGAAGAAAAGGAAGCCATCTACTTTCCTCACCATGAGAAATTCAAAATTGATGAAGAATACATGAAGTATGGCGTGGCACTTCATGTACAGTTTGCGCTGGACTTCCTTCGTGATGAAGGCTGAGTGAATATCAGAGTGATCTCAAAATATGAGATCAAAGGATCAAAAGAAGATAGCTGATGATTTTGTTCACTAAATGAAGTGATGAGGTGTCTTTCAACAATCAAAAGAAACATAGAATAAGAGGAGAAAGAGAGATGGAAGAAGGGTATCAGTCAACACAATTCATCAAGATTCTTCATGCTACAGAAGGTAATCTGAAGGATATATCGCTTGAACTCCCAAAGAACAAGCTGGTGGTTTTAACGGGTCTATCTGGATCTGGTAAATCCACTTTAGCCATAGATACCATTTATCAGGAATGTCAGAGACAGTATCTGGAAGCCATGGGTTATCAGGGAA
>CAZXUT010000055.1:0-2651 GCA_964643785.1 uncultured Proteiniclasticum sp. | reverse complement strand
ACCATTTATCAGGAATGTCAGAGACAGTATCTGGAAGCCATGGGTTATCAGGGAATCTTGAAGCCCAAGGTGGAATCCATTCTGAACCTTTCCCCTGCCATCAAGATCACCCAGAGTGAATACAACAGAAATCCGAGATCCTCCGTGGGCACGGTGACAAATATCTACACTGAACTGCGCATGATCTATGAAAAGCTCCATGAAAGAAACTGCCCTTCCTGCCATGAGAAAATCCGCGCATCTCAGTGCAGAGAAGAGGTCGAGAAAGTGGAGGGTGATTTCAAGGTCTACATGTTCTGTAGCCATTGCGGTCATAGAATGGATAAGCTCACACGTGGTCATTTCTCTTATAATACAAGAGAAGGTGCCTGCGATGCATGTCATGGATTGGGTGAAGTGATGAAGATCGATCTCCCGAAGGTGATCCAGGAAAATCTTTCTCTGGAAGAGGGAGCGGTCACCTACTGGGACCATGCTTTTAAAGATTATTCCATAGGAACCGTAAATTCCGCTTTGAAGCACTATGGTTTAAGGCAATCGGACAACCGGCCAGTGAGTGAGTTCAGTGAAGGAGAGAAAATACTCCTTTATTATGGAGCGGAGAGTAAAGAAGCCAAAGAATTCTTTAAAGATGTGACAATTCCAAAGAAAGTTTCCAACGGGCGATTCGAAGGCGTTCTTACGACGCTCTGGAGAAGGCTCAACGAGAAGGGAAACATCACAGCTCAGCTGGAGCCTTACTTTATCTCCGCCACTTGTGAAAAGTGTCATGGGGAAAAGCTTGGTGAACTGCCAAGGAGCGTACTTGTCCATGGCGAGGCCATCACAAAGCTCTCCGGGCGATCTCTTCTTGAGCTGATGGACTGGGTAGAGGGAATTGAAAAGAACCTGGACCAGCGGGAGAAGTCTATGGTGGAGGTTTATCTGGGTGATATGCGAACCAAGATCCGGAGGCTCATAAGTGGAGGCATCGGGTATCTGTCTCTTAACAGGCAGACGATGACACTTTCCGGCGGAGAAGCGCAGCGAATGAAGCTCGCTTCCACTTTGGATTCCACGCTCACAGGCATCATCTATATCATGGATGAACCTACCGTGGGTCTGCATCCAAAGGATACAGAAGGAATTATGAGGATTCTGAAGGATCTGAGAAACCTTGGTAATACGGTGATCGTCATCGAACATGATACGGATGTGATGAAAGAGGCGGATCATATCATTGACATGGGACCAGGAGCTGGTAAATTCGGAGGAGAAATCATTTCTGAGGGGACCTTTGAAGAAATACTGAAAGACAACCGCTCCGTCACGGGAAGATATCTCAGCCAGGAGAAAAAGCATCATATGAATCCGCGAAAGAAAGATCAAGGCTACATAGAAGTGAGAAATGCTGTGAAATTCAATCTTCAGTCCATTGATGCAGATTTCCCAAAAGGATGCCTCACTTCCGTGACAGGTGTCTCAGGTTCAGGAAAATCGACGCTTGTATTTGAAATTCTTGCACAAGGAGATACAGCAAAAGGTAGGAGTGAAAACATCATTAAAGGGACAAAAGAATTTGATGATATCATCACCGTAGAACAGTCTCCTCTAAGTAGAATGAAAAGATCCAATGTTGCCACCTATTCTGGACTCTACAATGAAGTGAGGAAGATCTTCGGTGTGCTAAAGGAAGCAAAAGAGCTGAATCTGAACGCGAAACATTTTTCCTTCAACACCAAGGGTGGGAGATGTGAAGTGTGCGAAGGGCTTGGCTACGTCACAAGTAACATGCTCTTTTTTGAAGATGTGGATGTGGTCTGCCCTGAATGTGGGGGAAAGCAGTTTAATGACGAAGTTCTTTCCGTGAAATATGATGGCCATTCTATCCATGAGATTCTGAAGATGTCCATTGAAGAGGCAAAGATTCTCTTCAATGGCAAAAAGGCTATGGATAAGATTCTGAATCTACTATTGGATGTGGGACTTGGATATCTTGAACTTGGTCAGACGCTGACAACTCTTTCAGGTGGGGAAGCCCAGAGAATGAAGCTTGCAAAAGATCTCATCCAAAGTGAGAATAAAAAGAACCTCTATCTCATAGATGAACCCACGACAGGACTTCATCCTATAGATGTGGAGAAGTTCCTGATTCTTCTTAATAAAATGGTAGATGCAGGAAATACGGTTATAGTAGTGGAACATAACCAGCAGGTCATCGAAGCATCAGATTGGGTTATCGATCTGGGACCGGAGGGTGGAATCTATGGAGGAGAAGTCATTGCAGAGGGGACACCTCTTGAAATCCAGGAAAATGACAGGTCTGTAACTGGAAAGTACCTAAGAACATTCTGATTTCAGAAAAAACTGGTGGGATAAAAATAAAGTTTTATCCACCGGTTTTTCTTATTTTCAATTGATTATCAACAGATAATGATGTTTTTTCTGTGGATAAAATGATTTTTAGAACGTTTTTTGTGGAAAAGTGCTCATATTTTCATTGCGCTGATATTGACCCTGTGGTATTATATTGAAGTCAGCGAATTAAGCAGTAAAGACATTGACAGAACTTGCTTAAGAATGATAAAATATAAGAGCTCGCTTAGAGGGAGCACTTACACACAGTTCTTTGAAAATTAAACAGAATATAGGTAAAAAACAAAGCGAACTTC
>CAZXUT010000054.1:0-23695 GCA_964643785.1 uncultured Proteiniclasticum sp. | reverse complement strand
GTTCCGTTTCTCTCTTTTTTTCTTTTCTAAACGGAACTTACTATTACAATTAACTGTTGTGTTTTTTCTGACACAACTTCCATTATTCTTCAAGAAACTCATTGACATGCATTTTTTATGTTGATATAATACATATTGTCGCTATACTCATGGAGAGATGGTCGAGTTGGTTTAAGGCACCGGTCTTGAAAACCGGCGTACCTTTGCGGGTACCGAGGGTTCGAATCCCTCTCTCTCCGCCATCAGTATAGTGACTTTTTTTATTTGGATGAAAATAAAATAGGACAGCAAGAGAAGTATTTTCACAACAAAATGGGACTTCTCTTTTTTTTGTAGAGATTTATGATTTCTCATCAGAGCTTGAAAACAAATTTGATTTTGTGCTTCAGTACCATCTATAATAAGTTTAGTATATTTTGAGAGAAGGATATGTTATGGATATTGAAATTATAAGAAGTGTCATACTGAATATTGGTCTACTTGTAATCATTGCAGTGATGTTATCCCGGTTCAAGATGATCAGGCGATTTATCACTGGTGAAAAGAAAACCATTGGTGAGCAGTTCTTTTTGATTGCGATTTTCGGCAGTATCGGAATCATTTCCACAATCACCGGCTATGAAGTTCATGGAGCCATAGCCAATACCAGAGTGATCAGTGTGATTGCCGGAGGGCTGATTGGAGGTCCCGTGGTAGGAATCGGCGCTGCCATCATTGCGGGTGTCCATAGGTACTTCATTGATGTTAGCGGAATAACTGCTTTAGCCTGCGCAATATCTACCATTGTTGAAGGCGTTTTATCTGCACTTGCTTATAATCACATTAAGATGAACAAGTATAAAGAATCTGAAGTGTTTCTACTTGTATTCATTGCTGAGATTCTACAGATGGTCATTATCCTTCTTGTGGCAAGACCCATCGATGAAGCCTGGAATCTTGTCAGTGCAATCGCCTTCCCCATGATCATGTTCAACAGTATCGGGATGGTGCTCTTTATACAGATTTTCAAGAATATTTTTATGGAACAGGCTTATGAGATCGGTAAAAATACTACCATGACTTTTGAAATCACAAAAAAGTGTCTGCCCATTTTAAGTAAAGGTACTTTCGAGAAAGAGAGCCTTGATAAAATCGGTGAGATCATCATTCAATATTCAGGGTATCTGGGAGTTGCGTTTACGAACCGGCAGGAAGTAGTCAGCAGAAGTGGAAAGGTATCTGGAAAAGATGATGATGAATTAATGATACTGGCGAAAAAAATAATGGACAGCAGAACAATCATTCCAACAAACGATGGGAATAATGATAACCTTCTCCTGCCTTCAATCAGTAATAGAGTGGCCATTGGTGCCCCAATCTACAGAAATGAAGACATCATCGGTACATTAATCCTATATACACATAAATATCAGTTCATCTACCAGTCAGTCAGTGAATTTGTTGAAGGTCTGACACAGTTTTTTTCTGTTCAATTCGGATTAGCGGAGATGGTGAAACAAAAAGAACTATTAAGAAAAGTGGAATACCGAGCATTGCAGTCCCAGATCAATCCACATTTTATTTTCAATTCTCTAAATACCATTAGTGCCTTCTGTAGAGAAAAACCGGAGAAGGCAAGAGAACTTCTCATCGCTCTTGCCCGATATTTCAGAAATTCGATAAAGACAAAGGATAGTTGTGTCAGTATATATGAAGAAATGGAATATGTGGAAGCTTATATGCAACTGGAAAAAGCCAGATTCGATGAAAGACTGGACATGATTGTTCATGTTGAGGATAATCTGGAATGTCAGCTTCCTTGTCTGATTCTTCAGCCCATTGTCGAAAATGCAATCATTCATGGCGCTATGAAGCGGAAACAGGGAATGGTCAGGGTGGAAGTGATTTCTGAAGGAAATGATGTGATTATTACTATAAAAGATAATGGGTTTGGTATTCCAGCTGAGATTGTAAACAGTTTGAATGAAGAAAATCCTTCAAGCTTGTACATTGGTCTTACTAATGTCAATAGAAGGCTACAATACATGTTCGGAATGGATCGTGGATTGAAGATCATCACAAGCGATTCCGGGACAACAATAGAAATAAGGGCACCCAGATCAGAGAACCGAATGGAAAATGCTGTTGGAGAATAATTCTAAGATTATGATGGAGGCTGAAAAGTATGAGAATTGCTATTATTGATGATGAAAAACCTGCAAGAAGTGAGTTGGAATACTTAATCAGTATGGTAGAACCTAATGCTGAGTTTACACAAATCAGCAGCGGGGAAGATGCTCTGGATTTATTTACAAAAGAAAAATTCGATCTGCTCCTCATAGATATCAATCTTGGCGATATCAGCGGGACCACCCTTGCTTCAGCAGTCCATAAGCTGATGCCTGAGTCGGAAATTGTATTTGCTACGGCATATAATACCTATGCGGAAAAAGCCTTTGAAGTGGAAGCCTTGTACTATCTCCTGAAGCCTTATTCGGAAGATAAAGTGAAACAGATGATGGATAGATATCATCAGAAAAAAAGAACAGAACATCCTGAAATGAAAAAAGCGGGAATTTCAAAGATTCCTTTGACTATTGAAAAGAAGACTTTTATGGTTTGCCTAAAAGACGTAGTCTACATTGAATCTCAGAATCGAAACTGTGTCATTCATACGAAGAATGAAAAATATACGGATCACAATACTTTGAACTATTACGAGGAACGACTTCAATCAAAAGGCTTTTTCAGAATTCAGAAAAGCTTCATTGTAAATCTCGATTACATCACCGAAATCTCTCCCTGGTTCAATGGAACATATTCATTAAGACTCAATGGCTTTAAGGATGTTGTTCTGCCTGTAAGTAGAAAGACCATCAGGCAATTAAGAGAGCTTATATGCATTTAAAGCATGAAATATAGCATTTCACCCCATTATCGTGATAACCTTTACACGAAATGGGGTTTATTTTTTCTCCGTATGATACCATAAATGTAAATTATTAATAGTTTAACAATAAAAACCAGTCGTGATATTTTTTGTTGCAGGAATCATTATTTATTAAAAAGGGGATGTATTAATGGTATCATTTTTTATTTGTCTTGTAATACTCATTGGGGGATATTTCATCTACGGTAAGTACACTGAAAAGAATTTCGGGCCGGATGATAGAGTTACACCTGGCGTTTCCATGGCAGACGGATCCGATTATGTTGTTATGCCTGTCTGGAGAGTATTTCTCGTTCAATTACTGAATATTGCTGGATTAGGTCCGATCTTTGGTGCACTGGCTGGTGCATTATGGGGACCATCCGTATTCTTATGGATCACCTTCGGTACAATTTTTGCAGGGTCGGTGCATGATTATCTGTCAGGAATGATTTCCATGCGTCATGGAGGCAAGACCATCGGTGAAATTGTGGGAATTTATCTCGGACCTGTCATGAAGCAGATTATGAGAGTATTCTCTGTAGTTTTACTGGTTCTAGTGGGTGTAGCTTTCTCAACAGGTCCAGCTGCGTTGTTGGCTATGCTGACACCAGATTCTCTGAACAAGAGCTTTTGGCTTGTGGTAATTATTGTATATTATTTCATTGCGACATTTGTTCCGATAGATAAAATTATCGGTAAAATCTATCCGATTTTCGGGTTGAGCCTTATTTTCATGGCACTAGGCGTTGCTGGTGGACTCATAGTGAAAGGGTACACCATACCTGAGATCACATTGGCAAACCTTCATCCTAAAAACACACCAATCTGGCCAATGATGTTTGTATCCGTTGCCTGTGGAGCCATTTCAGGATTCCACGCAACTCAATCTCCGCTTATGGCCAGATGTATGTCTTCAGAAAAAGACGGTAGAAAGATATTCTATGGAGCAATGGTGGCTGAAGGAGTTATCGCACTGATCTGGGCAGCAGCGGGTGTTGCATTCTATGAAACAACCGGTGGTCTAATGGCTGCAATGACAGAACTTGGTGGCCAGGGACCAGTGGTCTATGACATCACAACCAAGCTTCTCGGACCAGTAGGATCAGTTATTGCGATGATCGGCGTAATTGCCTGTCCGATATCTTCAGGAGATACTGCCTTCAGAAGCGCAAGACTTGTACTGGCGGACTGGTTCAATATTGATCAGAAAGATGTAAAGAAGCGATTGTTTCTTACTATTCCAATTCTTGGTATAGGCGCGTTCCTTACACAAATGGATGTGCAGATGATCTGGAGATACTTCTCCTGGAGTAATCAGACCCTGGCTATGATGGCATTATGGGCTGGTGCGGTATATCTGTTCAGAAACAATAAAAATTCCTGGACAGCTTCAATTCCTGCAACATTCATGTCAGCTGTCAGTATGACTTATATTCTGATGGCACCAGAAGGATTTAAATTAAGTACGACCATAGCTTATCCTGCAGGTATAATATTTGCTCTTCTCTGCTTCGGTTTATTCGCAAGAGTCACATTCATCAAAGAAAAGCAGGAAGGTAAAATGGCTGCATAATCCATAGTTCAAAATAGAAGTATATAAAATAGAAGTATATAAAATAGAAGTATAAAAACCAGAAGGTGAATTCCTGAGAATTCACCTTCTGGTTTTTTCATTATAAGTTACTTTCCGTAATAAGCATTCAGATACATTTCCTTGATTTCACTGATCAGAGGATATCTTGGATTTGCACCAGTACATTGGTCATCAAAGGCCTGGAATGACATTTCATCCAGTGTGGCCAGGAATTTACTCTCTGGAATATCAAGTTCCTTAATTGAGGAAGGAATATCCAGTTTTTTCCTTAGCTCATCCAGAGCTTTTATCAGTAATTCAATTTTCTCTTCATCCGTATTTCCACCAAGACCTAAATAGTCTGCAATTCTTGCATACCTGAAAGTGATGTTAGGATATTTATACTGAGGGAAAGCAGCCATCTTTATTGGGCTTTCTTCTGCATTGAATCGAATTACTTCATCGATGAGCAGCGCGTTGGCGAGGCCATGGGAAACATGGTGAAAAGCCCCCAGTTTGTGCGCCATGGAGTGGCAGACGCCTAAGAATGCGTTGGCGAAAGCCATTCCAGCCATGGTGGATGCATGAGCCATTTTCTCTCTTGCTTTCTCATTTGATTCACCTTCCGTATAACAGAGTGGAAGATATTTAAAAATGAGACGAATGGATTCAAGTGCCAATCCATTGGTGTACTCAGAAGCCAGAACAGACACATAAGCTTCCATTGCATGAACCAGAGCATCGAATCCTGATGCTGCAGTCAGGCCTTTAGGAATATTCATCATCAGCTCAGTATCAATGATCGCCATATGTGGTGTCAGTTCATAATCAGCCAAAGGATATTTAACGCCTGTTTTCTCATCGGTGATGACAGCAAAAGGTGTCACCTCTGATCCGGTTCCTGAAGTTGTGGGAACAGCAATGAAGGTTGCCTTTTCACCAAGTTTTGGGAATGGATATATTCTTTTTCTGATATCCATAAAACGCATGGCCAAGTCTTCAAAGCGAACTTCTGGATGCTCATAAAGTGTCCACATGATTTTCGCAGCATCCATTGGGGATCCTCCGCCAAGAGCAATGATTACATCTGGCTTATAGCTGAGCATTTCTTCTGCCCCTTTTTTCGCGGTTGCAAGGGTAGGGTCTGGTTCCACATCCATGAAAATTTTGAAGTCGATGTCCTGATCCTCTAAAATTCTGATCATGTTTGTACAATAACCAAGATTATAGAGCACTCGGTCTGTAACGATATAGGCTTTCTTTTTCTTCATTTCTGTAAGTTCTCTTAGTGCGACTTCCAGTGCACCATATTTGAAGTAGATTTTTTGAGGAACTCTGAACCAAAGCATATTTTCTCTCCTCTCTGCTACAGTTTTGATGTTAAGTAGATGTTTTACACCTACATTTTCACTGACGGAGTTTCCGCCCCAGCTTCCACAACCTAAGGTAAGTGAAGGAGCTAGTCTGAAATTGTAGATGTCACCGATGGCTCCTTGAGAAGAAGGCATATTGATGATCGTTCTACCTGTTTTCATACGGTTTCCGAAAGCTTCCATTCGGTCTTTGGATCTGATCTGGTCCGTATAGAGTACAGAGGTATGTCCGAATCCCCCAAGCTTAACCAAAGCATCGGCCTTATCAAGAGCGTCATTAAAATCTACTGCTTTATACATGCCAAGGATTGGGGAGAGCTTTTCATGAGCAAAAGGTTCATCGTCAGAAATCTTTTCCACTTCTCCGATAAGAACTTTGCTCGTTAATGGAATTTCAAGACCAGCTAAGGAAGCAATATTATAAGCGCTTTGACCAACGATCTTTGCATTTAATGATCCGTTTTTCATGATGATCTTTCTTACAGCTTCCGTTTCCTCCTCTGAAAGAAGATATGCTCCTCGCTCAATCAGTTCTTTTCTCACTGTTTCATAAACTTCCTCTAGAACAATGATGGACTGTTCAGATGCACAGATCACTCCGTTATCAAAGGTTTTAGACAGTAAAACCGAACTTACAGCCATTTTGATGTGTGCTGTCTCATCGATGATGGCGGGCGTATTACCTGCACCTACCCCGATGGCGGGTTTACCAGAGGAATAGGCTGCTTTCACCATACCAGGGCCTCCGGTTGCAAGGATGATATCTGCAGAAGCCATAACTTTATGCGTCATTTCCAGGGAAGGCTTGTCAATCCATCTGATGATACCTTCTGGGGCTCCTGCTTTAACAGCAGCATCCAATATGATTTTTGCAGTAGCTATGGTAGACTCTTTTGCTCTGGGATGTGGAGAGAAAATGATTGCATTTCTTGTTTTTAGTGCAAGAAGTGCTTTAAAGATGGTTGTGGAAGTAGGATTTGTTGTAGGAATCACCGCAGCCACAATACCGATCGGTTCTGCAATCTTGATCAGTCCATTGGAATCATCTCTTTCAATGACACCGCAGGTTTTATCGTTTCTATACTGATTGTAGATGTATTCAGATGCAAAATGGTTCTTGATGACTTTATCTTCAACAATACCCATGCCCGTTTCCTCAACAGCCAGTTTAGCTAACAGAATTCTATTGTTATTGGCCGCAAGAGCGGCTTGTCTGAAAATCTCATCTACCTGATCCTGAGAAAATCCAGCGAAAGTCTCCTGCTGTTTTCTCAGCTCTATTAATGAAAGTTCCAGTTCCTCTACAGTGGTGATTGGATTCATATTCAACACATCCTTTGTTAATTTATTGACAATCAAATCATAACATCCGTAAAATGAAGAGTCAATGAAATTCCTCAATATTTTGTTAAATATATATCATTATTATGATAAATATAAAATTAAACGGTTACATATTTAAAAAAGTGATAAAATGATTAAAAAATTCAGTTAATTTTAAATTTTAAATTCGTGATTATTTGAGAAGAAACAGGAAAAAGTAGTGATAAAACAGCAATTTATGTTAATTAAATAACAATGTAACCTGGGTTATCATTTTACTGATAATTAGAGTTTTTCCTGCGGAATCGATGGATTAATATTTCAGTCTGAAGCGTTTAGACATGACGAAGATGGATGGAAACGTGGATCAGATTCTACGATTTGGTTGAATTAATGCGAAATATAGTTAGAAAGTAGTGAAAAGTCTCTGAATAAAGTATTATAATTTCCAGATGTCCTTGCCTTTAAGTGGTCCTGAATATATAATCTGCAATCGTAGCTAGAAATGAACTACAATATAATATTGGAGGAATATAATTATGAACCATATAGATCAGATTATCAATTTAATGGATAAGGCAAAGAAAGAGAATCCATTGGTGGATTTTTTAATAAACTATGTAACAGCAAATGAGCTGACCAGTATCACATCCTACTTCGGTGGAACACCAGTAATGACAGATGATCCAATTGATGCAGCTGAAGTGGTGGAATTTGCAAATGTGGATGCCCTCGTATTCAATATTGGTACAGTTACCAATAAGCAGGTCAATGCCATGATCGAAGCGGGGAAAAAGGCAACAGAGCTTGGTGTTCCGATTATTCTGGATCCAGTTGCTGCAGGTGCTACCCCATTCAGATCACAATCCATCAAGAGAATGCTGGAAGAGCTGAAGATTTCTGTAATCAAAGGAAATCTTGCAGAGATTAAGGCATGTCTTGGCGTTGAGACCACTTCTAAGGGTGTAGATTCTACTGAAGATGAATCAGATGCTGAGAAGTATGTGGTTGCCCTTGCGAAGAAATATAACTGCGTAGTGGCAATGACGGGTGTAGAAGATGTCATCAGTGATGGAAATCGTGTAGCACGCATCAGAAATGGATCAGAGAATCTGCCTAAGGTCATCGGAACAGGATGTACCATTGGTGCTCTTGTGGGAACCTTCAGCGGAGTGACAGATGATTATTTCTACAGTGCTATGACTGGCGTCATTATCATGGGTATAGCGGGTGAAATCGCAGATTCAATGAGAAGCAAGGGTGACGGATATTACACATACAAGCATCATCTGCTGGATACGCTTTCTATTCTGACAAACGAACAGGTGAGAGAAAGAGCGAATATAGTTGATGTAGACTATAAGGATATGGCGGTTTAGGAGGAAATTATGGAACTAAAGGATCAGATGAGGAAACTCTATGAAATAAAGTTTGAGGAAAGGTATCCATTGGTCTGTTTTCTGACCAATTATGCCACTGTGCTTGACCTGGTGGATATGTGTATTCATTCCGGGGGATCTCCGGTGCTGACAGATGAGATTTCTGAAGCCCATGAGATGGTTGAATTTTCAGGGTCTAATGCTGTGGTGATGAATTTCGGGACAATCAACAGAGAATATCTGGATATTATGACCATGACAGGAAAGACTGCAAATAGAGTGAACGTTCCTGTGATTCTAGATCCTGCGGCGATTACAGCTTCCTCTTTCAGAAAATATGCAATAGATCATCTTTTGAGTCAAGTGAAAATCTCTATACTGAAGGGGAATCTTGGTGAAATCAAGTTTATCTTAGGATATGAAACCAAAAATAAAGGAATTGATTCCTTTGAAGATGAACGCGATGGAGAGAAATACTGTATAGAACTGGCGAAGAAACTGGATACAGTAGTGGTTATGACGGGAGAAACAGATATCATTACAGATGGAGAGAGAGTGGCTAAAGTATCTAACGGAAGTGCAAAACTCAAAAAAATCTGTGGTGCAGGATCGTCTGTCGCCTCCATTATGGCAACCTACTCAGGACTCACTGATGACTACTTCTTAAGTGCAACTTTAGGCGCAGCCATTATGGGTGTTGCTTCAGAAATTGCAGAAGAAAAATTGGGTGAAAGAGACGGAATCAGAACGTTCAAAGCTTATGTTCATGATGCGGTATCGCTACTCACTACTGAGCAGCTTATGGAGAGAGTTTCTGTAAAAGGATAATTTGATTATGAAAAATGACAGCAGTACCTGTATAATAATAGGTATACAGCTGTCATTTTTCAGGTTATGGCAGGGCTGACCATTGCAAAATCACTCGGAATAAACTAAGATATATTAGTACGAGTTATTACATGCTACTATGGCTCAGTCGGTAGAGCAGCTGATTCGTAATCAGCAGGTCGGCGGTTCGATTCCGCCTAGTAGCTCCAAAAAACATAGAAGCACCAGCGCTTTCAGGCGGTGGTGCTTTTTTGGTGTTCGTAAAAATATGGGAATTGGGTTCCATTTGGGTTCCAAGGATACATGAAGATAGTACAGTTAGCCATGTTTTATCATTGTATTATCCTTGTCTGAAAAGAGGTTTCCCAAGGAGTCGGAAGCCGTGCGGTCGAGCTTTGTTAAGGCGTGTGTGTAAATATTCAATGTGGTTGAGATACTGTTATGACCAAGGCGTTTAGAGACCGTTGCGATGTCCACATTCTGTCCGATGAGAAGTGTCGCACTGGTATGTCGAAGTCCATGTAGACTCACTTTATCAAGCAGATATTTACTTTTCTCCGAAGGAGGAATGGAGTCATCTATCATGATATTTGCGTTGTGACGTTTAAGAAACTTTGTGAACCAGGCTCCTACAGTTGATGGGAAGATTGGTTTGCCGTTGTACTTTGTGAAGAGTCTGTTGCTGTCGAACCACAATTCTCCCATTCCTGCCTTCATACCGTTCTGCCAGAGTTTGTACTCCCTCAAAAGGGACATCATTGCTGTTGGAAGTGAGATCACACGTTCACTGGATTGGTTCTTTGTAGATTTGGTGAAGGTACCTTGTCCAGGGATGTACTGTGAAGCCTTGTCGATGCTCATAGTCTGAGCATCCCAGTTGAAGTCAGACCACTCCAGGGCGTTGAGTTCTCCCGTTCGCAAACCGCTGAAGATGCAGAGGTAGACAGCGACTCTATATTTAAGGGGCTCTTTATCTATGAGTCCGAATATGTACTCGGTCTGTATCAAGTCGAAATGGGGAGCTTCCTTTCTCTCCACTTTTGGAGGTTTAACTCGGTCTGCAGGGTTATTCATTATAAACTGCCACTGTACAGCTGAAGTTAGAATGCTGCTGATTATCCGATGGTAGTAAAGGATTGTTCGCCCCGACAGCCCTTTACTATGTCCCACAGTATCAAAAAGCGCATCAGGAGGTAGTTGCAGGGTTAAGCAGATCTTATCAACTATACAGGCTGAAGTGTTTGCAGGATTATTTTTCAGGCGTGCCAGTGTACGTTTAGAGACTCCTGATTGAGCGACGAGTTGATCTAGGGTCAGACCTCTCTCTGATAAGATCTCAGAGAAGTTATCCTTAACTCGATACTGCTTGTCCAGTCGAATACCATCTTCACGAAGATTGTTGTAGAACTTGAGGAGATGGTTCGGCTGCAGCTTGTTCAATTTGATGTGTCCAAGAGCAGGTATGATCCGCTTCTCCAGCATATCATTATAGCTGAATAAGGTTTTAGGGGCTAGATTGTGCTCAGCATAATCCTGAAGCCATTTCCGGATGAAATCCTCAAAAGTGATCTTTCCAGCATCCAGATGGAGGCCTTTCTCCACCTCATCTCTAAAAAGTATGAACTGCTTCTCGGCTTCTTCCTGCTGTTTGTGTGGCTTGATATGGTTTAGGACGAGCGACTTATCGTAAAACTTCTTTTTTCCGGTACTGTCAGAACCCGCATAGACACGAAGCCTATACGTATTTTTACCGCGTTTTTCAATAGCAGACATTTTTAAACACCTCCAAGTTCACTCAAGGTCACATTCAGACTCCTAATGAATTGTTCATATGTTATTTTTTCATCTCTTGCTAATTCAAGCTGTTCTTTAGCATAAATAATCCAGATTTTTAGTAGACCGTCCCATTGTTCAATCCAGAGTTTGTTATCAGGAGATTCTTGGATTTTTCTCTGCTTCTCTCGGTGCCTTGTCTTATAAGCAGTGTGGTAGGCCTTTTGGAGAGGATCTTTCTTAATCTTCTCACTGTAGGATACATTTCGGCAGTTCTCACAATAGATCTCGTTGATCTTATGTTTTGCGATGAAGTAATTACCGCAGTTAGAGCATTTCTTCAACAGCAGTTCATTAATCAATGTGAAGAACTCGAAATACACGAACGTCCTGAAATCATTGCTATAGTAAGTTATGTTCAGTGTTATATCTTTTTTTGCAACTGCACTGGCTAGTTGTTCTGTTGGGATGGATGAATCCAATATATCGTTGGACTGATACTGATACTGATCCTGATCCTGATCCCTTGGATTAATGTTGTAGACAGCTCTGTGTAGGCCACTATACTTTTCAAGAGAGGGAATTTCTTTTTTCAAAGAGCCTACATAATATCTCTGCAGGGGATTGAGAGACTCTAAGAAAGATCGTACGGTAACATCGGTACAATAGTCAATAACCTCTTTGAACTCACTCTGTGCTTCAAGCAGATGTGTGTAGGTACCCTTAAAGTAATTTAGATAAAGCTCTTCAACCTCAAGGGAAGAAAAATGCCGACCCTCCGAAATAAGGGGAAAATCAAAAAGAGGATTAATATCCATCAAGCCAGAAATACCCCATCTTTTAACAAATTTAGAAAACCCTTCCACTTTAGCAAAATTAGCCTGTATAAAGTGCAATAAAAAACCACCCATAGAATTATCCACCGTCACACGACTTTTTTCTACAGTATAGTCGAAAGTACGGGGTGGACTGAAAGAGCTATTTCTGTCATCGAAAGAAAATATATTCTCTACAAACTCTTCGAAAGTTATTAGCTTGACACTGGTTGCAGTCGTTTCTCGCAGTTCAGAATTGATTGTAAACTCCATTTCTAAGTATTCTTTTAGATGTTTGTTCAGCTTATCTGAGTTCATTTTTATCCCTACTTTCAAAGTTTTTTATTAGGTATATACCCAATATGTAGATATTGCGTAAATTATTTAAGGGAATCTATTGCAAAAATAGTTTTACATGCTTATAATGAAATTATATCAAAAACGATACTTTTAGTCAATGTTCAAAAGTATCTAACCGGAAGAGAGGTGAGAATTAATATGGGTAAAAAAATGACTATCAAGGAAGCAGCAGAACATCTCGGTTTAGCGCAGCATTTCATAAGACAGAGCATTCATAAAGGTGAAATTCCTTTCATCATGGCCGGTGTGCGCTATGTACTTGACATCGAGGAAGTCGAAGAAATTCTGAAAAAAAGTTCATTTGAAAACATGCACCAGAAGAGAGGAAGCATAAGCATCAAATACGGATCCCTGAGAACCGTAAAGTAAGTTACAATGTAGCGCCTTTCATGGAATCTAAATAACAAATTTAAGGTGATTAGGCCTGATGAAACCAAGCCTAATCACTCTTACAAAAAGGAGTGTTAAACGTGGCCAAAGATAGAATAACAATATTCCTCCCTGCCATCAATGAAGAGGTTATTTATGGAGACAATTCGTGGGAGTCTGTGAATCGAAAAGGCAACTGGGCTCTTCACGATGCGAATAAGCAAGGGAAGAAGCATAAGCGGAGAATCCCCAAGTATACCTATGGATCAATGAGCGGAAAAGCAGGACTGCTTGATGTGGAGTACCTGAAATACAATATAGATATGGGAGACCTTCTTATATCTCTAAGTGTTTCAGAATTATATTTCTTGAATAATTCAGTTCCCAAATCAAATATCGATCTAGATGATATCCAGGAAAGAATACTTACTGAACTGAGAAATGTTATAGATACCTCCTGTATTCCTCCATGGGATTTTTGGGTTATTTCACGTGACGAAACAAATGTTGATATTATCGATTCACAGGAAAACATTATCAGACGGATGGATGTTCTAAGTAAAAGCTATTCTCCTTATAAAAAAGTCGACAATGAGTACAAGAAAGCAGGGAGCGTGTATTTCAGAGGACGTGCAGGAAAGAAAAGTTGTTCGCAATTTATCGCTTATGACAAAGTGAAGGAGCAGCGTGATAGAAAGAGTATCGATCTCCGGAAAATCCTCGGGTTAAATCCCCAACAAGGTTGTCTCCGTCTAGAGTCAAAGACGAGCAAAAATCCTCTGAAACTGAATATAGACTTCATTCGACAGCTGTCTGAAACAAACCGTGATGACACGGGAGCTAATTTTGATGTTGTGATGAGCATTGAGTACCAAGTCAACGTGATGATGAAAAATATCTCCAAACTTAATTTAGATAAAACCATTACGACGCGGGGTAAATTACTTCAAGAATTAAAGAAGAGCGGGAAATTGACGAAAAGACAATATTCTACTGCACTCAAAGTCATTAATCACGACAATGAGGAAAAATTATCAACTAAGTTAAGCCAAAGAACAATTAAAAAGTATAGGAAAATCATCACTTCATTGGGTTTTCACTATTTATATTCAGATGTTGAACTCAAACCAATAACACGTGAGAAGGTTATCGAAGCCATCTCCTCTGACAAAAAACAAATCTGGCTATAGTGACTGAAACATAGGTCTAGGTGAATCAATAACTACCGCTAGCTACAAAAGCAAGAAGATATATCATATAATATATATCATGTGCATTATACTATCTTCATTATGGCTCTCAGCCCAGTAGAAGGGTTCCTGAAACAAACCATCAATTCTCAGAAATCTGCATCAATAGTATCCCGGAGGGTAGTCCACCTACTCCCCCGGGATATCGTATTTTAAAATATTTATAACAAAACATACTTCAGGTTCATTCCAAGAAAAGCACCGTTCCGATCAATACCTGTTACTTCGCTGATCATAGCTACTACCTCTCCTCCCGAATCAATATAGGGACTGATCCAGCTTGAAATTTCACATGAAAGGTAACCCACCTCTGACATTCCCATATTCCGTACAACTGCTACGACTATGACGGCGTTAGAATCATAAGGGTTATCTGGCTCTCGCAGCAAAATCAGTTCAATGTCCGCGGATGGAAAGGAAGACAGCTTCCTTATAATAGCCTGGCGATTGCCAAAAGTTGTTCCACGTACTTTCGTATATCTGATGAATGCTCTAAACCTCACCGTTCTCCAAGTGATTCTCAAACACGTTCTCCAGCTGATCATACAACGTCTGAACATGACCCACGCACTACGCATGACTTCCTTTGCTATTTTTCTTCTAGTGTATTCCTTTTCTGACATGGTTAAAGCCTCCTTCTTTTTTATTAGAGAATTCCTATAGTAACCCCTTTTCTCTTAGGCTGTAGTAGTAGATGTCTCCGATGATGACATGATCGAGCAGCTGGATGCCGAGTATCTTTCCACATTCCTTGATACGGGCTGTAGCGCTGATATCTTCAGTACTTGGTGTTGTATCACCTGAAGGGTGATTGTGAACCAGGACAATGGAGGCTGCGCTCTTCCGTATAGCCTGTTTGAAGATTTCCCTGGGACTCACGATAGAAGCATTCAGAGTGCCAATGGAAGCTGTTTCTATGGAGATCACTTTGCTCTTCGTGTTAAGGAGCAGCACTTTCAGATGTTCCTCTTTCAGGAACTTCATCATGGGAATCATCAGGGATCCGATATCCTCTGGACCGGTTATCATAATACCTTCAGGATTTCCTCTGATGTATACTCTTCTGGAGAGTTCCTGGATGGCTTTAAGCTGCTGGATCTTTCTAATACCTAAGCCTCTGATGGAGATGAGTTCTTCTTCAGAAGACTCAATAAGCACACCAGGAAGGTTTAGATACTGATCAAGCAGCGTTTCAGCGATTTTCTCTGTAGGTTTCTCCATGATTACGATCTGCAGCAGTTCCTTGTCTGTAAGATTTGAATAGTTCATCATTTTTATTCCTCCAATTTATTATTTTGATAATTTTAAAGGGAGTCTGTAATATACAGACTCCCTTTGATGATCTTTCTAGTACTCTTCAGGCAATAAGAAAGTTATATGAGTTACATCGTCTATGCACCAGTATCTTCTTTCTTCAAAGGTGAACACCTGCAGGTAATCAGCGCCTTCAGGACTCTCCACACACCGTTTCTGTATCATCTCGAGGGAGATTGTAACGAGCTGATTGAACTCTTCACCAAAGGCTGATTTGAAGCCTTTGGTGACATAGATTTTTGAGCTGAAAGTGTACTCTCCTCCACATTCCTGAGGACGTAAATAAATTGAATTCAACTGATATTGATTCATGTTGGCCTCCTTTATAACAGATGTTCTTTGCGACGACAGATGGGCGCTATTGCAGACAATCACCTCCTAACGTGAGATGTTTTGATGGTCTATACATCATCGTTCTCCTTGAATGCCGAGATGATGTCAGAAGAGACTTTCTGAACTTTAACTCCGACAGCCTCTATATCAGCGGATTTATCCTTCCAGGACTCTATGTAAGGTGCAGAATAGTCCGAGGTATCGATCCCAAGGAAGCGGCAAACGATATAGGCTGCCGACTCCGCTATGACCTCAGAAACAGCATAGGATTCATTTTCCTTGTAGCTTGTATGATGCACGTGATGGGCATATTCATGGATCAGGGTCTTGATCTTCTGCACTGTAGATAGACTGGAACGGATCCTGATCTTCTGAGTGGAAAGAGTGTAACTTCCTTTAGAGTCAAGGTCCTGGACTTCGATGATCGGGAGGCGGATTCGAGCCCTGATCTGTTCGTAGATGGCTTCTTCATCCTCAATCGAGTTCCTCAGACCGGTGATCACCAAGGGCAGATTCTCTTCACTGCCCTCTGTCTGACTCAAATCAAAAACAGAGACAAGTCTGAATCCCCTGATGAAGGTAGGATCTTCTTCTGGATCTGAAGTCTTTCTCTTTGAAACGATGGGAGCAAGGATCCGTAGTCCTCTTTCTCCTTTTCTGACGAATCGTTCAAAGGTCTGCCACTTCTTGTATCCAGCGATAAAAGTCACTCTGGGATTCTGTGATTGGATTAGAAGAATGTTGTGGAAGCTGTACTTATGGAATCTGGATTGGAAATCCAGATAATCGAGCCATGCTTGACTGGTCGTCATGTCGCTGATTGCAACTTGCAATGACTGATAGGCTTCTTCAACAGTCATGGATGCAGCATGATTCTTGATCTTCTCAGTGATGATCGAGTTTTTCATTCTTTGTTCCTCCTTCTAAATTCAGACAAAAAGAAACCTCCTTCAAATCCATCAGGATGAAGGAGGCTAGAGATTGATACTGTTGTAGATGTCTTCGATGACTTCCTTGGTAATGCCGATGTAGCGCAGTGTAGTGAGCTGGTTGCTGTGATTCAGCATCTTCTGGAGCGTGGGCAGGATCATAGGATTATTCTTCGCATGATTGATGTAGATGTGATATGCAAAACTTTTGCGAAGAGTGTGATTTCCAAAATTTCCCTTGACATTAAGGTCCCTGAGCAGGGTCTTGATGATCTTGTGTGCAGAGGATACAGTGAGATGACCTCCTTTCTGACTGGGAAAGAGATAGCTGTCAGGATTGATTTCTGGAAGACATTCGAGATAATACGTGATGGCAGCTGAAGCACTCTTGTTCAGCGTGAATTCTCGTACCTTTTTTGTCTTCTCCTCTGTGATTCTCACTGTCTCCTTCACGGATGATCCCGAATAGACTTCAGAAATCCTGAGTTTTAAGAGATCACCTGCACGAAGACCGATATTGATACCCAGTACGAACATCAGATAATCCCTTCTGTTGTCTTTCCCACGCAGATACTGCTTGATCTTTTCGATGTCCTTCAAGCTCTTGATCGGTTCCACCTCCTTCGGTTTTGGTATGCCTCGACTGTTCAGATTTTTATTCATGATCGTACCTCCTTAAAATGATAGATTCTATATAAAACCAGCTGTAAGCTGGCATTATAAACTGGAAACCTTTCTCCATTTTCGGATAAAACAAAGAAAACCGTTGGTATACAAAGGTTGCGCGGAAAGGATTAAATGCCAGCTAATGTACAAAGCTCGCATTATTAGAGAGGGGTACGGCGTTAAACGATTGGATGTGTTCTGAAAGTAGAAGGGTACCCCTCCGGAAAAATATGATAAAAATTTTCAGGTATAACGGTAATTTTCGAATATAAACTTAATAATATCTAAAAGGATTAGATGAGGATATTAGTATATTTATAGAAATAAAAAAGATAATTTAAAAAAACAATTGACTATAGATTCTATGCATGGTTTAATAAAACCAGAGATTATGGTTATTAAAAACCAAAGGAGTGATTGTATTGAATAAAAAATCATTAAAAGAACTTGAAAACATGGATTCTACAAAAGTAGGCTGGGAAATTGGGAATCAGTTAAGGGCTTGTCAATGTGCACCAGACATCGTTAGTGGAATCACCGCTGTTACTTATGTATTCTATGCTGCCAAAACCAAAGGATGGGTTGAACTGGAGGATCCTATAAAATTTATCGAGACAGAGATTGAAGACAAGAAGATTAAGCGTTTCATTGAAAATGCCCTTTCATTCGGGTGGGAAGAGATGTCACCACTGTTTGGAAAGTTTGATGTAAATGAACTCGAATCTTATCTGTTATTTGATGAAGGGCTCATCGATAAATTTGGAATGCATAGTACGACTCCCAAAGGGTTGCGTCAGCTAGCGTATCGACTATTAGACATACAATCCGGGGATACAGTCGCGGACTTCGGAACGGGAGCTGGATCCTTTCTCGTGGATGCATATACAGAATGTCCGGATGCTATTTATTATGGAAATGAAATTAATTCTGCTTACGAAACTATCGCATATATCCGGGCGAAGCTATTGGGGGAGGATATTACAACCGTTCAGGAAGATATGTTTGAGATTGATCTCAAGAACAGGGGTTTTGACAAGATCTTTTCAAATTATCCTTTTGGAATGAGGTTAAGAGACCTTGGTGAAGGTCTGGATTATCTGAAGCGCATTAAAAAGCGTTTCCCGGATATGACAAGGGCTACTTCATCTGACTGGGTGTTCAACTCTTTGCTCGTTGGTGCATTGAATCCAGAAGGGAAAGCAGTAGGAATCATGACAAACGGAAGCAGCTGGAACACCTTGGATAAATATCTACGAGAATATTTCATCCGCAAAGGTCTGATCGAATGCATCATCGCACTTCCTGGCAGGCTATTCCCCCACACCTCCATTCCTACGACATTGATGGTCTTCAGCGAAAACAACAAGAGTGTTCGCATGGTTGACGCACAATCACTGTGCACCAAAGGACGTCGGCAGAATCTCCTGGAAGAGGGTAATATCGAAACAATCATTAAGAGCCTTACTAACGAAACTTCCATTAGCAGAGATGTCACAATGGAGGAATTTATCGAAGAAGAATTTGTCCTCAGCCCCGTCAGGTATCTCCAAGGTGCAGTCACGGTTGAAAATGGAGCTAGATTTGAGACAGTGATCACTCGTATCACAAGAGGAGCGCCAAGTACGGCATCTCAACTAGATAGAATCGTTTCAAAAGAACCTACCAGTATCCAGTACCTCATGCTGAGCAATATCAAGGGAGGAACCATAGATAAGAATCTTCCTTACCTAACAGATCTAGAGCCAAGATATGAGAAATATTGCCTGCACAACAATGATCTGGTACTTTCAAAGAACGGATATCCTTTTAAAGTGGCTGTTGCAAAAGTGGAACCAGGGCAGAAGATTCTAGCCAGTGGAAATCTGTATGTCATCCAGCTTGATGAAGATAAAATCAATCCTTACTATCTGAAAGCATTTCTGGAAAGTGAGATGGGGATTGCATCGTTAAAGAGTATCGCCGTAGGAGCTACCATTCTTAATATTGCCGTAGATCAATTGAAAAAAATGATGATTCCTCTTGTACCTTTATCGGAGCAGAACAAGATAGCTGACAAATATCTCACTTTGCAGGATGAGATAGAAATGCTGAATATGAAGGTCGCCAAAGCCACTAGTGCTATGAAGAGTATATTCGATCTTGAAATGGAGGTGTTATGATTGCTGGAGATTTTAGAGCTTGTAGAACTTGAAGAGTCTATCATGCAGGAATTACCCGATAGCATCTCCCATATCCTATCCCGTGCCAACCGGACAGGAATGATGGAAGAGCTTCTTGGAATGTTGGAGATGAATCACTTACTCCAACCTACAATTAGAAGTGAAAGTTATCGTGATGGGAAAATTGTGGTCATCGGAGAGAGTGAAGCCACAGAAGAACGACTCCTGTCCATAGCCAAGACTTTTGGTCTAGAGAAAAAGCGCTTTGAATTCTGTCTGGATTATGAAAGAGCCCAACGATTCGATTACGGTAAACTTCAATACGAACCAAACTATCGTGTGGTATTATTCGGACCTATCCCACATAGCACCGCAGGTAAAGGGGACTCTAGAAATACAATCACAGAAATGGAAAGAAAAGGAGGGTATCCTAAGATTGTGCTCCTACAGAACAACCATGCCCTCAAGATAACTCAGAACAGTTTCAAAATCGCACTGAAGAGGCTGGTTGAAGAAAACTATATATAGATTTCTTAGTTTTCCTGATTCATCCTCAAATACTCAGAAATCTGGGTGTTGATGGACATGAGAATACTTTCCAATGCATGAAACAATATTCCGGCTTTTTCTAGCAAAATCGTTGAATTCAGATGTTATAATATAAAATGAGTACAAATTATGTTAAAGGGGATTATTATGGGAGTAAAAAAGAGTGAACTATATCGGTCATTATGGGAGAGCTGTGATGAACTTCGAGGAGGAATGGATGCCTCTTTATATAAAGACTATGTCCTGACGTTGCTTTTCGTAAAATATGTCACAGACCGGTTCAAGGGGGACCGCTATGCAGAAATTGAGGTTCCTGAAGGCGGTAGTTTCGATGACATGATTGAAGCCAAAGGAAAACTAACATCGGAGAAAGATTAAACATTATCATTAGCAGATTGGCTCAATCCAACGGACTATCAGGAATCATTGATAAAGCTGATTTTGACGATGTTACTAAGCTTGGAAGTGGGCAAGAGATGGTCGAAAAGCTGACCAACTTAGTGGCTATCTTTCAGAATGAGTCCTTGGATTTCAGAAAGAATCGTGCTGGAGGCGATGACATCATAGGGGATGCATATGAGTACCTCATGAAAAACTTCGCATCTCAGAGTGGAAAGAGCAAGGGACAATTCTATACTCCTGCAGAGGTGTCCAGAACCATGGCAAAGGTTATTGGAATCAGCGGATCAACTGTGGCATCTCAAACACTTTATGATCCCACTTGTGGTTCTGGTTCACTCCTAATTAAAGCTGCTGATGAAGCACCGAATGGGATTACCATTTATGGTCAGGAATATGATCCCACCACTGCAGGGCTTGCTAAGATGAATTTGGTCCTACACAATAAATCAACAGGGAAAATAGCGAATGCGAACACACTTTCTAATCCGAAATTTAAGATGGGGGAGAAGATTGAACGGTTTGATTTTGCGGTTGCCAATCCGCCATTCTCCTATCGTTCCTGGAGCAATGGTATAGATTATTCTAGCGATGAACGCTTTATGGAATACAGTGCTACACCCCCAGAAAAAAATGGGGATTATGCCTGGTTAATTCACTTTATTCATTCACTAAAACCACAAAAAGGTAAGGGTGCTATCATTTTGCCTCACGGAGTGCTCTTTAGAGGTAATGCAGAAGCAGTTATTCGAAAAGAAATCCTGATGACGAGAAACATCAAAGGAATTATCGGACTACCAGCTAACCTCTTCTTCGGTACAGGAATACCGGCATGTATAATCGTCATCGACAAAGAAAATGCTCACGTAAGACAGGGGTTATTCATGATCGATGCTAGCAAAGGTTTTATAAAGGATGGTAATAAGAACAGGCTTCGTGAACAGGACATTCATAAGATTGTGGACAGTTTTAATAATTTTGAAGACATTCCCAAGTATTCGAGAATGATCCCTTACAGCGAAATTGAAGCCAATGATTATAATTTGAATATTCCAAGATATATCGACAGCAGTGATGCTGAGGATTTGCAGGATATCTCAGCTCATTTGTCTGGGGGCATTCCTCAAAAAGATATCGATGCATTGTCCTCCTTTTGGAAAGTGTTCCCATCCTTACAATCCGAGCTTCTCAAAACCAATGGTCGAGAGGGGTTTCTAGAACTTAAAATTGAGAAGGATATTATTCGTGAGGTCATTCACAATAATAGAGAATTTGATGAGTATTCAGATAGAATCAAAGGTGCTTTTGAGGCATGGAAATTAAGCAACTGGTCAAGGTTCAATGAGATCAAGAAAGGCGACCAACCTAAACAATTTATCGAAGAAATTTCCAATGACCTTTTTGCTAAATATAGTAAAATATCTCTAATTGACCCATATGATGTCTATCAGTGTATCATGAGCTATTGGGAGGAAACGATGCAGGACGATGTATATGCCATAGCTTTTGATGGGTGGGAATCCGGTAGAGAAGTTGAAAAGGAAATGGTAAAGAAAAAGGATGGAACAGTAACAAAGAAAATGAAATCCTTTGAAGGTAGAGTTATACCAAAAGTTTTGATAATTGAGAGGTACTTCCAGGATGTAAAGAATGCCATAGACCATCTAGAAAATGAGCGGGATGAAGTAGTAAGATTAATAGACGTGTTGAAAGAAGAGCATTGCGGTGAGGATGGTTTGCTTATTGAAGTTATAAATGACAAGGGTAGCATTACCAAGAGTGAACTGCAAAGCCGAGTCAAGGAGATAAAAAAAGATAAAGGAGCTGCTGCTGAACTTGAGATTCTGCAACAATATGAGAAGTTGCTGCTGAGCGAGACTAAAATTAATGCAGATCTTAAAACAGCAACGAGTGCTTTAGAAAAACTTGTCTATGGACAATATGATAAATTAACAATTCAAGAAATTAAAGACCTTGTGGTTGAGAAAAAATGGTGTCACTTAATATCTGATGGAATTGATGTCATTTATTCAGCTATATCTCACCGATTGAATAATCGACTCGTTGTGCTAGTTGAACGATATGAATATGCTCTCCCGAAGATTGAGGAAGAGGTTGCAGTTTTTGAAACTAAGGTTAATTCTCATCTAAAAAGGATGGGATTTTCATGGAAATAATAAAAGGATTTAAAAAGACAGAGGTTGGTATTATACCTAAAGATTGGGAAATTAAGTCAATAGGCCAATTAGGGTCATTTTCTAAGGGTATTGGCATAAGAAAAGACGAGGCTCAAAGTGGTAGTATTCCATGCGTAAGGTATGGAGAAATTTACACATTGCATAACGATTATATTAAGTTTTACGGATCATTTATATCGGAGGAAGTTGCAAGAAGAAGTAAGAAATTAAAAAAGGGCGATATTTTATTTGCTGGCTCAGGTGAAACAAAAGAAGAAATAGGGAAAAGTGTTGCTTTTATTGATGATATTGAAGCATATGTTGGTAGTGATGTTGTAATTTTATCGCCCAAATATGGTGAATCACTTTTCTATGGATACCTATTTAACTTACCCTTAGTGGCTCGACAAAAGGCTAATAAAGGTCAAGGAGATGCAATTGTGCACATTAGTGCGTCGAGTTTATCAGATGTATTGGTGCCAGTCCCCCCGATTCCAGAACAAAAGGCAATAGCCACTACCTTGTCAGATATCGATTGCCTTATCAGCTCGTTAACCAAACTAATTGAAAAAAAGAAAAACATCAAGCAAGGAGCAATGCAAGAGCTGCTTACAGGCAGAAAAAGACTTGAGGGATTTAGTGGAGATTGGGAAGAAAAATTATTGGCAGATATTCTAGAAATTGGCCATGGAAAATTACAACACAACATTGTTGATATGAATGGTAAATATCCCATTTTAGGAACAGGAGGAGAAATTGGTCGTACTAATAGCTATCTTTATGATGAGCCCTCAGTTTTAATTGGTAGAAAAGGAACCATTGATGAGCCAAAGTATATGGATACTCCATTTTGGACAATTGATACACTATTTTACACTAGAATACATAATGATATTAATCCTAAATATTTATACTACATGTTTTGTGTTATTGATTGGCACCAATATAATGAAGCATCAGGCGTGCCTAGTCTAAGTGCAAAAACAATAGGGTCGATTGAGGTAGTTAAACCGCTTCTTGACGAGCAAACTGCAATAGCAGATATCTTGTCCGAAATGGATATTGATATTGACGTACTTGAAAAAAAGATTAACAAATATAAAAATATAAAGCAAGGAATGATGCAGGAATTACTGACTGGTAGAATAAGATTGTTATAGGAGTGCGCCAGTTCGGTGCATGTAGTTTAGCTGGGTGTAACTCCCAGCCCGGTAG
>CAZXUT010000053.1:0-23833 GCA_964643785.1 uncultured Proteiniclasticum sp. | reverse complement strand
ACCGGGCTGAGAGTTACACCCAGCTAAACTACATGCACCGAACTGGCGCACTCCTTTCAAAAGATATCTTATCACATGGGCTCTTCCTTCACAAGAAAAGAGACTTCACAAGGAAAGTCTCTTTTCGTAAATTGTATTTAACCTTTGATTTCTTCGTCTTCTAAGTCTCTTTCTTCAATGAGTGATCTTTCTCCCGTAAGTCCTTTAGATTCTTTTGATTCAAAAGAATGACCCTGTGGAGCTAACCCTGATACCCTTAAGGAAGTCGTACCCAGCGTACCTCTTTCAATCTCATCTGAAGCTGATGTGAATGAACCCATCTGACTTTCCATGAAATTCAATACCCTCATTTTAAAATTACTGAATTCCATTCGATACTTTTCATATTCTCTCTTTAACTGTTCATTATCATTATTTGTGTTTTCAATAATTGCCTGTGCTTTTCCTTTAGCATTTTCTATGATGTGTTCAGCTTCTTTTTCCGCCTGACTCTTCGTTGAATCTGCTGTATTCTGTGCAAGAATCAATGTATTCTGCAACGTTTTCTCCAGGCTGCTATAGTATTGCATTTTTTCATTAAATCCTTCTATCTTTTCCTTTAAACTTACATTTTCACGATAGAGTGCTTCGAAATCTTCCACGATATCATCCAGAAATTCATCCACCTCGTCTGTACTGTACCCTCTCATGGTTCTCTTGAAATCTTTGTTGGTTATTTCTACTGGTGTGATCTTCATGTCATCTCTCCTCCAAACTGAAATTTACTCAAATTTATAAAACGCGATTCTTAAATTGCCTTTCTGGGTCGTCCCTATAATTTCCCCTACTTTAAACTTCCCTTTCTTTCTGACGGTTAAGGTATCTCCCTCTTTTATTTCCTTAGCCTTATCCCTTGTTTCATTGTAATTTAGGAGCACAAGACCTCTTTGAATCATTTCTAATGATTTCGTGCGAGATGTTCTTGCAAGCTCAGCTACAACCACATCAAGCCTAAGTGAAGCAATGACCGCTTCTCTTTTTACTAGATTGGGCTTAAGAAACAACACTTTGTCCTCATAATCATGTAAGGTCAGCCTTACACTACACCTTCCGATCTGATTCAGATTATTTAATATATAATCCGCCATATCCATGAAAATCACGAGATAGGCTTTATTATCCTTAAGAAAAATATCTCCGAATTTTTCTCTCAAGATCCCCAGACTCATAATTGCACCAAGATAGTCTCGATGCTCAAGTTCTGTCTGAGTGTCCAGGTTTTCTATCTCAATAATAGCCAGAGGATTTTCACCGATGATATTTGATGCGAATATTCTTCTCTCAAAAAAGTCTTCTCCCATAACATGAATGTCCTTATATTCTTTCATCTTTAATATTTTATTCCATACCCCAGGCGTATAGAATTCATCCGTATGATAAAAGAAATTGAAGCTCTTTGCTCTTTCCAAGGATTCAAAGAGCTTCGCCATTCTGTAGGAATCTTCTTCCGAAAAGGTTTTAATAAACCCTGATTTATCCATTATTTCCAGTTCAGAAAGCCCTTGATAGAGGCTTCTTCCTTCAAGTCTCTTGTTACTTCAACCGTAGATGGAGATAACACATAAACACCATTTTCCACTTCCTGAAGATCGCCTGATAATGCGTAGGTTGCACCTGCAATGAAATCAAGTAATCTTTGCGCTGTTTTTGGTTCAAGGCTGGATGTGTTGACGACTACAATATTATTTGCTTTAAGACTCTCACAGATCTGTGGAGCTTCGTCAAAAGTATTTGGCTTGATAATATTGATCTTTGTGTTATTCCCGTGAAGATTAACCACTTTATTCGTTTCCTTTGATTCTCTTCTTCTGTTCAGGATCGAGTAGTTTTCTTTCGGTTCTATTGTCTCTTCCTCCTGCTGTTCTTCCACTTCATAATCATCATACAATTCCTCTTCTTCAAATCCCATCATGTTTTTGAATGATGTCATAATTTTACCCATGATTTCTGTTCCTCCTTATTCATTTAATAATTTTTAGTTCCAAATATCTTTGTTCCGACTCTTACCATGTTTGATCCTTGTGCCATAGCACTTTCATAATCTGACGACATGCCCATACTAAGGATTTCCATCTTCATCCGCTCATTTTCATACTTTTTCAAGTCAGTGAACACCTCCTTCAATTTTCTGAAATAGTGAGTGTTTTCCTCATCGGTTCCCTGAGGTATGATTGCCATCAATCCTTTTATATTGATTCTTTCAAAATCTTTAACTTTTTCAAGGAATCCCGGCAGATCTTGTAGTGTAATACCAGTTTTCTGCTTTTCTTCTCCAATATTGACTTCAATCAGCGTATCCACCATCAGGTCCATCTTCAAAGCCCTCTTATTGATCTCCACTGCTAAAGATTCTCGGTCTAAAGACTGGATCAGATAAGCTTTGCCTAACACTTTTCTAACTTTATTCGTCTGTAGATGACCTATGAGGTGCCATCTGATGTCTTTCGGAAGTACTTCGAACTTAGACTCAAGTTCCTGCACTTTATTTTCTCCGAAATCTCGGATGCCCATATTGTAAGCTTCCATAATTTCTTCAGGCGATTTCGTCTTTGAAACCGCTATTAAAGTAACCCCATCTAAAAGGGTATTCCTCACATAATCAATATTATCTTTGATGCTACTCAAAAAGTCACAACCTTTCACTGTATTCCCTGAATGTATTGAGGTTTTATCGGTGGTACTGAACCTTCAAGAATAATAATCGGCATTTTTTCAAGGTTCACTTGTATGCCTCTGTTTTTCATAATTCTCATCTGATTGAATTCGGTTTTTGTATAAGCTTCCATGAGGTCTTCATCTCCAATGGCTTTCACCTCAAAAGGTGCGGGCAGTTTCTTGCCATTTATGGATATGAATGCCCAGCTGCAATAGACTTCTGATGTTTCAGTCACTCTTTGACCATTGATGGAGATTGCTTCTGCACCATTAAGCTTAAGTTCATTGATCAGTTTCAACATATCTTCATTATGAATGATTCTCAGCCAGCTGTCTATGGAGCCTTCTTGTTCATCCTCTTTAGGTTCTCCATCCTGCAGTGATACAATCAGTCCTGCTCCTCGTACCTCTTTATATCCTAATAAACTCGCATTTCTATCGTACTCCTGCGTAAGTTTCTCCATGATATGCAATGAATCAGAGCTTTCTCTCTCATACTCATCAAGTTTCAGAAGCAGATCCGCTTCAGTTTTCTTTAGTGCATCAATTTCATTCTTCAATTTAGTACTGTATTCAACAGCATCCTGATACTCACTCTCTATCAGAATTGCGTCAACTTCACCAGTTGCAAGCTGTATACCTGTGGAAATTCCGATTCCGATGATTACAGAGCTTAAGAGTACCATCATTTTATTCAAGCGCATTATTTCTTCTACCCTTATAATATTTTTCTATAAGCAGCCTTCTGATTACTGCGAAGTTATTGAACATACGTCCTCCAAAAACCACTACAGCAGCCAGGTACATGGGAAGACCAAGCTTGTCTCCCAAAAAAGTAAGCATGACTGCAATAATCGCATTTCCGAAAAACCCGGAAATAAAAACCATATTGTCAAAAGTTTTACCAAGATATGCTTTAAGCGCTCCTAATACCGAATCCAGGCAAGCCAGAATAGCAATGGTCAGATACGTCGTATACTCATCAGGAATCTTGATATCCAGGAAGAGTCCAAGAAACACACCCACCAGAAGTCCTACTATTACAATCATCTGCTACTCCTCCTTCTCTATAAATGTTGTGGAAAAAGGCTTCTCATACTTTTTTATAAGAAGTTCATCTACAGGTTGAAATCGAATGTCGTAGAATTCCAGCGCGTTATAGGACATTGCTCCTTGGAATGCAACTGCACTGTTTAATATGTCCTTGTCACCAATGGCTTTAATCACGATTTCATCCCTAGGAGATACTTTTTCATCATTTATAAGTATAAAGCTGTTATTTGAACTGGATTTTATTCCGGTCTGAATCGAAATACGTTTATCATTCACGCTTATGGCTTCAGCACCTGCGAACTTCAATTCATTTATGATGTAGACCAGCTCTAAATCAGTCAGATAGTTGAATGTCTGTGGATTCAGAAGAGGATCTGTAGGTTTTAAACTAAGTGTCAGTCCTGGACCTTTTACATCTTCCAGACCTAACAGAAGTCTTGACTGATCCAGTTCAGTTTTAAGCAACTGATTTGCTTCGTTAGAAGAAGCTGCTTTCATCTCATAGGTTCTAAGGGCTTCGGTCAGTTTATTGTTGCTTTCCAAAAGAGACCCTTTTTCCTCTTTAAGGATTTCAATTTCATGAAATAATTCATCAGTTTCTTGAACAGTAAGTTTTCTGACCGGATTCTGCAGCTGTTTATACTGATATGTCATCAGAAAACCGAGTAACACAAAAACCAGAGCAAGGACCCATTGTATATTTTTGTTTCGCTTTTTCATTGATTCCCTTCTTTTTATCCATCACCATTCTCTGGTGGGTCTTCATTTGTATCTTCTTCTAATGGAGCTGTAATTCTTGATTCATCATAAACCACCGGTTTCTCTACATAAGATAAGTCAATGTATCCTTTAACTTCCTGTAGATTTCCGTCAGATATGATATTGATTGCTGCATTAAGCTTCTCTTTTAATGAATCAGGATAACCAAGTCTTACTTCCAGATTTTTATAATACGTTCTGATGTAGGTCATATCTCGTAGATCAAGCTCTGAGAAAGTGATTTCACTGATATTTCTTTCCTGAAGATATCTGAACTCTTCAAGGACTTTCACCTTCTCAGGATATTCTTCATATATGTTTGCACCAAGCTCAGGAAGATCAATCTCATCTTTCAGTGTAACACCTTCCACAGCATTGGACCCAATCTCAAGAAGAATCCCTTCTCTTGTCGCCAGACTTATTATGCCATCTTTATAATAATTAACTTCCGCTTTCTTTTCTTCTACACTAATTCTAATGGTGGAAGGAAATACGCGTTTCATCTTCATATGCTCAAAATAGGGTTGCTTTTCAAAGAATGCTTTTGTGTCATCTGCACTGAACAAAAAAATATTCTGTCCAATAAGACTGCCTGTCTCATTTTCGATAAGATCAGAAGAAATCTTCTCATTCCCTGTTATGGATATGGATTGAATATTAAAATAAGGTGCTTTCGTCACAAATATTCCAGATGAAATCATGAAGAGTATCAGAAAGAAGAGTCTAAATCTTCTTCTTCTTCTCATTTTCCTTTTTTTTATCCGATCTTGAACTTCTTTTAAGCTCACTTTTCTCACGTCCTCTAAAATCACGATCTTCTATTTTCATCATGTCATCTGAATCAGCTACTGGTCTTTTTTCTGGATTGCCTTGAAATATTCATCAGTAACCCCACCGCTGCAAGATTGACTACCAAAGAGGTTCCTCCTGCACTTATGAAAGGCAGTGTGACTCCGGTTACCGGAAAAGCACCGATGACCACTGCGATGTTTATAAGGGACTGAAGCGCGAAAATAGCTGTAATTCCTATGGCCAAGAGCTTCCCGAAATTATCTTCTGCATTCAGTGCGATTCTGATTCCCCTCCAGATCAGGGTCATGATCATGCCTATGAGGAAGAGACCTCCAAGTAATCCGAGCTCTTCTACCACAACTGCGAAAATAAAGTCATTCTGCGCTTCTGGAAGCCAGAAGGCTTTCATCCTGGACATTCCTATTCCACGACCGAATACACCACCACTTGTAAGTGCATACAGTGACTGTACAAGCTGATGTCCATCACCTTGTGCATCTACAAAAGGATTCCCGAAGTTCAGGAATCTTCTCATACGATAAGGCTCTTTGATCATGGCTAATGCCAGCATTGACACCCCGATTCCGATGTATGTGAAAATCTGTATAAATGGTACCCCAGACAAAAAAATCATAATCAGAGATGTAAGCATCAGAATGGCTCCAATGGATAAATTACTTTGCAGTATGATAATTATCCCTGCAAAAACACCAGCCATAAGGAACACTTTCCTGGAAGGTTTCCATGATATCCTTTTGTTGATTTCCACTCGTTTCAATGCATTCGCCGCATATAAAACCATGGCGAATTTAGCCAGTTCTGAAGGTTGAAGTGACAGTGGACCCATTCTGATCCATCTGCTGGCTCCTTTAGTAGGATCAAACAGAATAACCGCAACATTCAAAATCAGTACAACAAATACAATAAGTTTAGTGAACTGCATTGTGTATCTATGATAATTGAAATTACTGACCACGAATATCATGATGAACATGCCGATAAGAGCAAAAAAGCCTTGTCTTATCACATCTTTGTATGCGGCAAATCCTTTCACTACATTTTCATAACTGGATGCACTAAATACCATCAACAGCCCAAAAAGCACCAGGGCAAGTGTTACAGCCAAAAGCACAAAATCGACTTCCTTATACTTCACTTTATATTTACTTCGCTTTTTATGCTTCGTGTTTTTCTTGCTCTTTGAAGGCAAGCCATTGTTTCTTATCTTTAGTTCTGCAGTATTCATGACAACCTCCCGATCAATATAGCGCTTTAATCTACATCAACAAATATGTGCTTAGTACCATGATTAAAGTCACCAGTGAAAATACACGGACAATTTTTGTTTCTTTCCAACCCGATGCTTCAAAATGATGATGGATAGGAGCCATTTTAAATACTCTTTTTCCAGTTTTCTTGAAATAAAAGACTTGAATGATTACAGATAGAGTTTCAATTACGTATACAATCCCTACCATAATCAGGAGCAGTTCCGTTCTTGTCAACAGACTCAGAATTCCTACAGCGCCACCAAGAGCCAGCGAACCTGTATCTCCCATAAACACTTTTGCAGGAAATCTGTTAAAGTACAGGAACCCGATAAGTGAACCCATTAAAGTCAAGGTAAAGAGCATCACATTCGAGTCTTCAGATCTCATAGAGATCAGTGCAAAAAAGAGAAGAACTACGATGGTTACAGAGGATGACAATCCATCTATCCCATCTGTCAGATTCACAGCATTTGTAACAGCTGCAAAAAAGATTACAACAAAAGGTATGTAAAGAATGCCAAGACTGATTTCCTTATTGATGAATGGAATCATAAGTCCGTCAAAATCAAATACAAAGTACAATATACTTCCTGCGAGCAGCCCGAAAATGAGCAGATAAAGCATTTTATGTTTTGCACTCAATCCGTCTGAAGATTTATTTCTGACTTTAAGATAATCATCTAAAAATCCGATGAGCCCAAAACTCAATGTGACTAAAATCATAAAGAGTACTCTATAATCAAATCCTGAAAAAACTGGTCCGACCACTGTCAAGACAATCAGAAAAATAAAACCGCCCATACTGGGAATCCCCTGTTTGACCAAATGTGATTTTGGTCCAGCAAGCCTTATATTCTGCCCGAACTTGAAACTTCGTAATTTCTCGATAATATAAGGTCCTATGATGATTGCCGCTACCGTACTTAAAACCAAAGAAATGAGTGCAAATTCCATTATTCTAAACCTCCGAATTTTTCAAGCACTGGAATGAATCTTTCAAAATACATACCTCTGGATGCTTTGATAAGCACAATATCGTCCCTTCTGATATACCGTTCTATATTTTTTTCAGCTTCTTCGAAGGTTTTGAATCCCACTGCACCATTGCCATATGCTGTAAGCATTTCATCCATGTACTCTCCTACCGCAATAAACTGATCAATCTCCCTGCTTTTAGCATAATAGGCTACAGACTCGTGAGCGCTTATAGTTTCTTCTCCAAGCTCCTTCATCGTACCAATTATTGCCACCTTTCTTCCTGTAAAGTTTGACAGGTAATCAAGAGCGGCTTTGGTTGAATCAGGATTTGCATTGTAGCAGTCATTTACAATAACAAGATGTTCCAGACGGATGATATCCATCCGCATCGAACTCTTCATGATGCTTACATGAGCAAGTTCTTCATCATGAATGCCCAGTTCCTTTGCAACCATGTAACATAAAATCCCATTCTGTACATTGTGTTTTCCGGGTATATCAAGATGAATAATCTCTTTCCCTTTATTAACAGTAAACTCAACATAATCTTCTTGAATATTGATGTTTTTGGCGATGTAGTCTCCCCTTGTTAATCCTCCATATAAAACTCTATATGGTTTATTCTTTATTGATCTTAAATACTCATCATCACCATTTAAAACTAAAAGAGAGTCCTTATTAAAAAAATCAGTTATTTCCATTTTAGCTTTCAGTATATTCTCCTGCGAACCTAAGAATTCTATATGAGATACTCCGATATTCGTGATAATTGCAATATCAGGTAATGCTACTCTTGCCAGATTATGTATTTCAAGTGGAGCACTCATTCCCATCTCTAGAATTGCATAATCATAGGAATCATCCAGTGAGAAAATCATCAGTGGAAGTCCAAGTTCATTGTTATAGTTCCCGGAGGTTTTAAATAC
This sequence comes from uncultured Proteiniclasticum sp., assembly GCA_964643785.1. Lineage (GTDB taxonomy): Bacteria > Bacillota > Clostridia > Clostridiales > Clostridiaceae > Proteiniclasticum. The sequence continues at coordinate 15,360 of CAZXUT010000053.1, read as the reverse complement.
CTTGTATTTTTTCGAAAGCATTCCATGAAGGATATCTTTTGTTGAGGTTTTACCTGTGGATCCTGTGATGCCAATTATTTTTAAATCCAACATTTTCCTGTAATAATAAGCCAGATCAAGAATAGCCCGATATGTGCTGTTCACTTTCAGAACAGCTTTACCATCAGGAATCTCGTCAATATCAACATCAACATCTTCAACTACAGCTACATTAGCTCCATTACTGAATGCATCCAGATAATGTTCACTTCCGTTGTAATGTTCTCCTTTGATTCCGATAAACAAGGAATCATCAGTGACAATTCTGGAGTCGATAAATACAGCATCAAAGTTTGCTTCGTCACTTCCATATAAAGTTGCATCTAAATGTCCCACGATTTCTTTAACAAGTATAGTTTTCATAATATCCTCATCTCTTCTTACAATAGCAGTATCAGAATCAGCAATAAATTCCTTATCAAATATATCATAATCTCTCGGCTTCTGGTGATTTTATACGAAAATAGCATGTGAATTCACATGCTACTTCTGATCAGTCTATGGACATATATTTCTGCACTTCCATGATGATTTCCTTAGCCCATGGAGCTGCAACAGTGTTACCATAAATAGCATCTTTAGGATTATTGATGATGACAAGAACCGTGATCTGCGGATCTGTATAAGGCGCTCCCCCAATAAATGATGCAATAAACTCATCATCGGAATATCTTTGTTTCCCATTTTCATCGATAATGATCTTCTGTGCTGTGCCTGTTTTTCCGAATACTGGGATATCTTCAATATAAGCACTGCTTCGTTCATTTGCTCCAACAACTCCATAAAGCAGTTCAAGCATTCTATCAGCGGTATCTTCACTTATAATTACTTTTCCTTCCGCTGCTGCTAAGTACCTTACTGAAAAATTACCATTTACATCTTCCAGCGTAGCTTCGTCGCCTAGATGAAGCGGATTCAGAATCCCCTTATTGGCTATCGTATTAATTGCATTCATCATCTGAACCGGAGTTACAGTCTGCGCTTGTCCGATTGCAGAAGTCGCCAGATCGACGGGCTTCATATTCTCACTTTTAAATACGATTCCTGCAGTTTCACCTGGAAGATCGATTCCAGTTTTCTGACCGAAGAGATATTCATTTACATATTCATTGAATTTTTCTTCGCCCAGTCTTTGAGCAATCATGATCGTTCCTACATTGCAGGAGTTCTTCAATACGTCCTGAAGTGACTGGTCTCCATGTCCGGTACGCTTGACACAGTTGATTCTGACCCCATTGACCATTATATACCCTGGACAATTAAAATGGTCATGTTCGTCTACAACACCTTCTTCTATTGCTGAAGATACTGTGACAATTTTAAATGTGGATCCTGGTTCATAGGCATCATTCACTGCGAAGTTTCTAGTTACTGCATCAAACTCTTCTTGTGTCCGATCTTCTCTTGGGTTATTCGGATTGAAATCAGGCAGATTCACCATGCCTAGTACCCCACCACTCTTAGGATCAGAAACAATGATGGTGACGCTGTCTGCTTCATGTTTCACCATAGCTTCCTCTGCCTTCTTTTCGATGAAGTATTGAACTTTTTCATCAATCGTAAGTGTGATGTCACTTCCATTGATTGCAGGTGTCAGAATGACTTCCGAATACGGAAGCTCTCTGTTCTGTTTATCAACCTCAGCAATTTTAATTCCGCTAACCCCTCTTAATGTTTCATCATACCAGTATTCTAAACCCATTACTCCGGATCCATCAATATTTACAGCACCAAGAACATGCGCTAGATAATTATTGTTAGGGAAATATCTGATGTTATCATAGCCTATTAAAAGAAAATTGATTCCTTCTTCGCTTATGTACTCTCTTAACCCATCAATAACATTCTTTTCAATTTTCCTCTTAATTATAGTTCCCTTGGACTCTGAAGTCAGTTTTTCCAGAATGGATGCTGTCTCCTCTCCCAGTATTTCTGCAATAGGAGCGGCATAACTTTCGGGGGTCTTGCCTTTCGACTCGAGTATTCTCCTGAAAGTCTCTAAATCCGCATCTACTCTGTACGCTTCAGTGGTTGATGCTAAAAGAGAGCCATTTCTATCCAAAATGTCTCCTCTTTTTGCAGGTATTATAATTTCTCTTACAATCTGACTTTGTGCTTTTGAAAATATTTCATCTTTTGCTATGACCGTTACATAAAACAATCTTGCACCTAATCCAAGAAACAAGATTAAAGTCAGCACAGTAACGACAATGTATCTTTTGTTATTCATAATGCACCTCTATGTCTCGTTAATTGAAAATATTCAAGTTCAGCATAGAGAATATTTTTTCTGTAAACTTTGGGCTTTCGACCACAGTTTCATCTTCAGCAAAATTATTCTTTGATAGATCTACCGCTATAGTGCTTTCCTTGTCAACCGAAACAAGTTCCAGTTCCAGTGATTTCTCTGCAATCTCACCGATTGATGAAGCCTTGATAATATCCGCCTGTAAAGCTTCGTTATTCTTCAAGGTTATACGTGTTTCATTCTGCAGCTGAACATACTCATTCTGCATATTATAGATCATACCACTTCGAAATATTGTGAAAAATAACCCTGTTGCAACAAAAAGTATGGTGAGTGCTGCACTCATCTTCCTCTTATTATTTCTCACAGCGTTCTTCTTCGTAAACTCCAGTCTTGATTTCTCTAATCTTCTTGTCTCTTCTTCCTGAGCTCTTCTCTTCTCTCTTACAATCTCAGGATTAGGCGCAGTATTCATATACTGAACTCTATTTGGTAGTGCCATCATCATCACACCTTTCTATATATCCCGTAACCTATATTTTTTCAAGAATCCTTAGTTTTGCGCTTCTTGACCTGGGATTTATTTCTATCTCCAATTCTCCAGGTAAGATCGGTTTCTTTGTTAGAATTTTGACTGTCGCTGTTTTCCCGCATATACATGGCATACTGGTAGGACATGTGCATGGAAACATCAGCTCTTTATATGTATTTTTCACAATTCGGTCTTCCAATGAATGGAATGTGATTATCGCCAGTCTTCCCTCAGGCTTTAATCCATCAACCGCATCAAGAATGGTACTTCTTATGATTGTCAGCTCTCTGTTCACTTCAATTCTTATGGCCTGGAATGTTCTTTTTGCTGGATGTGGTCCTTCTCTTCTTGCTTTCGCTGGAATAGCAGCTTTTATGATATCAACAAGTTCGTGTGTTGTATTTATTGATTTTTCTTCCCTTGCTTTAACAATAAATTCTGCAATTCTCTTGGACCAGTTCTCTTCTCCGTAATCACGGATCACGCGAGCTAAATCAGCTTCTTCATATCCGTTTACCACATCGTATGCTGAAAGAACATCTTCCCTGTTCATCCGCATATCAAGTGGTGCATCTTTCATATAAGAGAATCCTCTCTCACCTTCATCCAACTGATAAGATGAGACACCCAGGTCCATCAGAATTCCATCCACCCCTTGAGGCGCATGCTCTTCCAATATCGTTCTGATATTCTCAAAATTTGAATGTACCAGAGTCACATTGTCATAATCCTTGAGCATTTCCCTGGCATTATTGAGTGCATCCGTGTCCTGATCGATTCCTATGAGCTTCCCACCTCTTAGGTTTTTCAGGATTTCTTTTGTATGCCCTGCACCACCTAAGGTGCAATCTACATAAATACCATTTTCTTTAATATTCAGACCTTCTATACATTCTGCTAGTAGAACAGATACATGTTTAAATTCCATATACTCACCTATATTCCCAGTTCATTCATTTTCTCAGCTATTGCATCCATATCCATTTCACTCTCGTTATACGCTTCCCACTTTTCCTTAGACCATACTTCAACGCGATCCATCATGCCAACGCTGACAACTTCACCTTCAATACCTGCATAGCTTAAAAGGGACTGTGGTATAAGCACTCTTCCCATCTTATCCGGTTCCATCTCATTGGCTCCGGAGAAAAAGAAACGAACGAACGATCTGACATTCTTATCTGTAAGCGGTAAAGATTTCAGTTTCTGCTCAAAAGTCTGCCATTCATTTTTAGGGTAAATGTATAAACATGAATCAAGACCCTTGGTCATGATAAATGTTTCTCCCAACCCATCTCTGAGCTTAGATGGAATAATTATTCTGTTTTTCTTATCCATTCCGTGACTAAACTCACCAATCAGCATACTTTTTCACCACTTTTCTCCACTTTTTACCACTTATATGTTTATTTTACACAAAAAAGTATAACCCTTCAATAGCTTGAAGGGTTATAAAAGAAATATATTTAAAATTCACAAAATATCTATATTTGGAATCGCCTTGATTTACAGTGTTTTTCATCATTGTCAGAATATATAATCACCTTTTGTAAACGACTACCTGACCTTTTCTGTTGACATTTTTTTCTGCTTCTATCCAGTGATTGATATGATGCTCAACGTCTTTGATAAATATGCAAAATACAGTATAGAACGTGTGTTTTACTGTATAATCACCTTTGTACTGTTCTCATCATGAAAAACATCATTGAATTTGTTCTGTATATCTGAAATTGTAATATTTTTCAATTTTTCCACATAACTGAAAATATCCTCATCATGAAGCAGCATTCCAGTCGTAGTGACTCCAATTCGATCCACAGAGTTAAAGATATTGACAAAATTACCGGTCATTCCTTTTTTAATACGATCCATATCCACTACAAGATTCGCAAAAAATGTTTCATCAGATTTTATGGATTCAATATATTCTTCTATCAGAGAAAATGCTTTTTCCGGTTCCTTCGTCTCTCCACCAATGAAAATTTCGCCATGGTCTTCATCAAGGCTTATTTCACTGGAAAAGCTGTCATTGATTTTACCGTTTCTGATATTCTCTTCATAAAAATAGGATGTGGGACCAAATACAAGTTTCATCATCAGTGATCCTATCAGCGTCTCCTTTAACAGATCCTTCTTCGTATTGACCACTTTTACACCATATATATAATTTGGTACCTGTAGATTCATTTGAAGTGTGCTTTCTTTTTTGAGTGATTCTGCAGGCTCATGGTATACCTTTTTAACAAGATCTGTTGGCTCACCAGGTTTCACATTTTCTGAAATCAGTCCTTCAACCTTGTCAATATCTAGATCTCCTACCACAACAAGTATCATATTCCTAGGGTTATAAAAAGCCTCATAGCATTCAATCAGATCCTCAGGTGTAAGACTATATATGGAGTCTACACTCCCTGCAATATCTTCGCGGACAGGATGCTCATGATAAAGTGCTTTCACGGCTTCTATGTATCCTCTGAAACCTGGATGGTCATCATACATCTTGATTTCTTCAGCAATGATTCCCTTCTCCTTTTCCACATTTTCTTTAGTCAGATGCGGAGTGAACACCATCTGCAGAAGGAGTTTAAGGTTCTCCATAAAATGAGAAGTTGTACTGAAGTAATATGATGTCTGATGATTGTTTGTAAATGCATTCACGGATGCGCCAAGTTCGGTGAACTTATTGAACACATTTCCTCCTTCAGGCATTTCAAAAACTTTGTGCTCTAGAAAATGAGCAATTCCTTCAGGATATTTTTTAAAGTTGTTTCCAGCATCTATGGAAAATTCAACATCCTTACTGCCGTAGTTTGAAGTTAATATTGCATAAGACTTTGCAAATCCCTTCTTTGGAATGTAATAAACTTTTAAAGTATTAATCTCCGATTCATAGATTTTTTCATCTATAAATTTAAGCTCCTTCATTTTCCCCATCTTTGGCCTCCCCATCTAAATAATGTGCGCATATGAATTCAAGTTTCTCAGCCACATGCATTATTCTTTCTTTTGTTACTTCCTTCAGTCCTTCAATCACCTGACTGATCGTATAATCAATACCGAATACTCTTAAAGCAATCAGGTAGTTTGATGTGTTGAAAATCGAATCACTCATCGCATGAAGTGAACTGATCACCTTTGTCCGTGCAACCTCAATTTCCTCTACTGTAAATTCGCCTGATTTCATTTTTTCAATTTCAATGTCAATCAGTTCCTTTGCTTTTCTAAAGTTTTTAAAATCAGTACCTGCTCCGATGGTCATCACTCCAGCAAATTTATCGAAACTGGAATAAATGGAGTAAGCCAGAGAATGTTTTTCTCGGACTTCGTTAAACAATTTAGAATGTGCTCCTCCACCGAATATGGAATTGAATAAGACGAGTGCAAAATAATCACCTTCAAATATACTGTTATTTGTGTTATACAACAGTGACATTTTACCCTGATTGATTTTCATCTTCTCAAACACTTCACCACTTTCACGGTTGAAGTTTCTCTGATCTGAAGCACTTAAATTCTGACCATCAGATTTATTAGACAGTATCTCAAAGGTCGCTAATTTTCCACGCACCTCTTCTTCATTACTGATGTTTCCTGATGCATAACAGAACGCTTCTTTTTCTTTCAGTTCATTCCATAAATCTACAAGCACTTTCCTGTCCAGTTTCTCAAGTTCCTCCATTGTTCCATATTCCGGAAGTCTGTAGGAATCGTAAAGTCCTAGTTCCATCACTCTATTCATGGAATAGTGTCCTTTGTCATCATAGACTGATTCAATATAAAGTCTATGATTCAGAATTTCCTGAGCTATTATTTCTTCATCGAAATCATCTTCTTTTAATAGAGGATGGTAGATCAGCTCATTTAGAAGATGAATTGCTTTATCCCATAAATCTTCTTTATATAGAGTAAAACGATTATCCATAAAACTCGCGAAAAATATCACGAATAATTTATTTCCAATTTTACTGAGCATGATATCAAAATTTGCTCCGTACATATCCTGCAGATATCTGGCGATTTCTGAAGATGAGTGAAAAGATTTTGTCCCTCTTTTAAGAACCTGCGCCAGAACATTGTATCCAGTAACATTCTCATCCATGCTGACCGGAATAACGATGCTGATGGCATTATTTTTAAACTTTTCTGTTTTGATTATTCCAATGTTATCCATTTTTCCTCCGTATCTGTGCTTTTAAAACACAGTTCATCACCTTGATTGGTTGTATAAAATATATTATCACACTTTCAGCTGAAAATCTTCTTAAGAAAACAGGTTTCTATGGAAGGATTTGCCCTTCTTATAGAAACCTGTCAAAAACTACTTTTTTCTAGAGTTTTGTGTCATCTACAGAATCCAGGTATGCCTCAATATCAGGTAAAATTGATGGGATGGTTTCAGGTATGAAAGGATTTTTAAGTCCAGCCAGTTCAACAAGCTCAAGGAACGGCTTACTGCCACCTTCCTTACATAAAGCTACATAATCATCCCAAGCTTTCTGTCCTTCATTTCTACTTCTGATGAAGTATTGAAGTGCACACACCTGAGCTAAAGTATAGTCGATGTAGTAAAAAGGTGAAGTAAAGATGTGCAGCTGCTTAAACCAGAAACCACCTCTGTTATAGAATTCATTGTCTTCATAATTCTTTAAAGGCATATATTTCTGTTCTATTTCTCTCCACTTAAGCTTTCTCTCTTCTGGAGTCGCATCGGGATTTTCATATACAAAGTGCTGGAACTCATCTACTGTTACACCGTAAGGTAGGAACAGTAAGGTTCCTTGGAGATGTGAGAACTTATACTTCTCTGTATCTTCTTTAAAGAAGTTTTCCATCCAAGGCCATGTGAAGAATTCCATGGACATGGAATGAATTTCACAGGCTTCATAGGTAGGGAAGCTGTATTCAGGCACTTCATAATCTCTGGAAGAGAATACCTGGAATGCATGTCCCGCTTCATGAGTCAATACATCGATGTCACCAGATGTTCCATTGAAATTAGAGAAGATAAATGGAGACTTGAAATCTGGAATGTAGGTGCAATAACCTCCCGCCTGCTTCCCTTTCTTTGTGACAAGATCAAGAAGATCATGTTCGATCATAAAATCAAAGAAATCCTTTGTCTCTGTCGAGAGTTCTTCATACATCTTCTTTCCGTTGTCTATGATCCATTCAGGTGAACCCTTTGGCGTAGCATTTCCTGTGGTGAATTCGATGGCTTCATCATAATACATCAGCTCATCAATGCCTAATCTGTTTGCCTGTCTTTTACGGAGCTTAACCACCAGTGGAACAATATGTTTTAGAATAGCTTCTCTGTAGGTCTTGACTTCTTCTGGACCGTATTCAGTTCTTAAAAGTCCATCATAGGACATCTGCACGTAATTTTCATACCCCAGTTTTTTGGCCATCTTATGTCTCACTTTGACAAGTTCATCATAAATACGATCAAATTCACTTTCATGTTCTTTGAAGAAACCTGAATAGGCTTCATAAGCGGCTTTTCTTCTTGCTCTGTCTGGATTTTCCATGAACGGAACCAGTCCTGACAGATTTCTCTCTTCCCCTTCAAACATGATGCTTGCAGAAGCAACCAGCTTTGAATACTCAGATGATAACTTGTTTTCCACCTGCATATCTTCGATGATTTCAGGCTTGAAAGCTTTAATGGAAAGCTCCGCAAGATTCAGAAGATGCTTACCATATTTTTCTTCCACATCACCATTAAATGGAGTATCTAGAATAACATGATAGAACTTGGTCACTAAATCCTGAAGTTCCGGCATTGCCATATCAACATAATCAGATTCCTTGTCATAGAATTCATCTCTCGTGTCGATGCTATGTCTTATCGACACCAGCTGGAACATGGATTCCACATGAAGTCTTAATTTTATGAACTCATCCATACCATCAAGAAAGGCTTCTTTGGACTTTGCATTTTCCATTTCTTTGAGAATGCCAAGTGCCTTCTCTTTCACTTCTGTCATTTCTGGTCTTTGATATTTGTAATCATTAAATTTCATACATACCTCCTAAAAATTATCTATATATGTTTCCTCCTGAATCAGTTCCACATCGAAACTGTTCAAAATAAAATCCGTAACTTTTCTCAAAGTGTTTTCAACAATCTCTCTCTTTGAAGATACAGAAGCCAGACCGATCACAATACTTTTATGCTGATCCATTTCTTCTGTCTCTGAAATAGAAACATTGAATTTGTTCTTCACTTTTGCTTTTATACTATTGACGATGCTTCTTTTCTCTTTCAGAGAATGCACATAACTGACTCTAAAGTTCAGTCTGGCTGCTCCTACGTAAATCATCGATAAGCACCACCCTTGCCGGAGCTGCTTCCGCTCCTTTGATTTTCAATGGGAATGCGCACATAGTGTACTTCCCTCTGATAACATGACTCAGATTCAAATTCTCTATTATGATTATACCATCTTCCAGCAGGCTTTTATGTACATCGTAAGGAAAGCTTTCTTCTATGGAATCGTTGACTGTTCCTACAAGTCTGACACCGCCACTAATAAGTGCAGATGCTCGTTCTTTTGTAAGATATCCTTCCTTCGCAATGACTCTCACAGTTCCTTCAGGAAGAAATTCATCAAATGTGTCGGTGACAAGTACTTCTCCATAGACCATATTCAGATCCAGATCATCCTGAGTCTTGCCATTTTCAATAAAATGACTCGGAAAATCCATGTGGGTAGATGCATGTGTGTTCATATGGATGCTTCTGACAGCATAGCCGGCTTCAGAAACATGATGAACTTGTTTTATGGATACTTCCGGGTCTCCCGGATATACAGGCATCCCATCTTCCAATGATTTTGAAATATCGATGATCCTTTTATCTCCAGCAGAAAACTTATTATCGAATCCTTTCTGATCTTTACGATAAGCGGATTTTACACCACTGGCTCTTTGCATAGGTCCATCATAGGCGAGAAAATACTTGTTTTTCATGATATAAACAATGAAATAGATCGCACCAACTACATAAAACAGGACCAGGGTTCCACCTAGAACTGCCACCCCTGAACCCAGAGGATCTGCATCTCCTATCAATAGAGGTAATGAAAAGGCGATCAGATTGTTCACCATATGTCCTGCCATCACAAGTAGCAGACTACCTGTTCGGTGATAGATAAAACAAAGAACAAATCCAATTACAGCTGTCGGTACCATGGTTTCAGCATGAAGAAATCCGAAAACCAGCGAAGAAATGATCATCGCAGTTAAAGCACTTCTTTTTGTATTAAGCAAATTGAAAAAGATACCTCTGAATACAATTTCTTCCACAATTGGAGCAAGTATCACAATTGATATAAAAAGTAATACAAGACTTTTGGGATCTGAAAGGAGACTGACATCCTGCATCTGCTCAGTTGCCTCCATATAGGATTCATATAATCCTGGAAGCCACTGTTGAAGAGCCAGCACATATAAAATAGTTACAAGACCTCCGACTAGAAACGGGACAAAAGCAAGGTGAAGAGGTTTTTTCTCCTTCCCCTTCATCATCATTATTTTCCGTTCTCTTTTTGTGAGACCCCAAATGTAAAAACCTATAAACATTAGTATATAAAACAAAATCTGGACATAAAAAATGGAATATACTGATGTCTCTGAAAAAGCGATTCCAACAGAAACTGAAGTCAATAGTGCGAAAATCGCCAGCAGCATTAGTATGAATGTAACAACACTCATTTTCTCAAATTTAACAAGCATAAGAACCTCCAATTGACGATTATTGTTTATATATGTGAATTACCAATATGCTATTAGTATAACAAATGTAATGTTAAAAAGATAATCTTTGCAAAAATAAAATCTCCATACATTACAGTATGGAGATCATTTCTATTCTATACGTTGAATCTGAAGTTGACTACATCGCCTTCACGCATAATGTACTCTTTTCCTTCTATTCTATAAAGTCCTTTTTCCTTCGCATGTGCTTCTGAACCTGATTCCATGAGTGCATCATAGGAGATGACCTCCGCTCTGATAAACCCCCTCTGGATATCGGAATGAATCTTGCCAGCCGCTACTGGTGCTTTTGTCCCAACTTTGATTGTCCAGGCTCTTACTTCCTGAGGTCCCGCTGTCAGGAAACTCATGAGGCCAAGCAGTCTGTAACTTTCTTTGATCAGTCGATTAAGTCCAGTCTCATTAATACCGTATTCGGCTAGCATTTCAATTTTCTCGTCATCCTCAAGACCCGATAGCTCTTCTTCCAGTCTGGCGCATATGGTTACAATTCCAGAATTTTCATTCATGGCATGCTCTTTCACCTTCTTGACCATCTCGTTTTCTTCCCCAGCCATGAGGTCTTCTTCAGAGATATTGGCAGCATAAAGAACATCCTTGGAGGTAAGGAGAAAGAGTCCTCTGATCAGTTCTTTTTCATCTTCTTCAGCTTCGAAAGTTCTCACAGGTTTTCCTGCTTCTAGATGTTCTTTGATTCTTTCCATCAGATCATACTCTGCCTGTGCAGCCTTATCTCCTGAGCGTTTAAGTTTCGCCGCTTTGTCCATTCTCTTCTCAAGAGTTTCAAGATCAGAGAAAATCAGTTCAATATTGATGGTTTCTATGTCCCTTAACGGATCAACACTACCCTCAACATGGACAATGTTATCATCGACAAAACATCGAACTACATGGATGATTGCCTCCACTTCTCGGATATGACTCAGAAATTTATTGCCAAGTCCTTCTCCTTGAGAAGCGCCTTTCACAAGTCCGGCTATATCATAGAATTCTACATGTGCGAACACTTTTTTCTTTGAATTATATAACTTCTCTAAATGATCAAGTCTCTCGTCCGGGACCGATACAACACCAATATTAGGTTCTATGGTTGCAAAAGGATAATTTGCAGCTTCAACACCAGCTTTGGTGATTGCATTGAACAATGTACTTTTGCCGACATTGGGCAACCCTACTATTCCTAATTTCATTAACTTATTCCTCACTTTATTACATTCATTTACATCTTTTCAATTATACAGATGTATGGCTAATTTATCAAGGCACACAGCAATAAAACCATATGTCAGGATTTATCGCGAAAAATAAGATTGACCCCTCAGATTTCTGAGGGGTCAATTTAACATTTAAGCCAATGTGGAATTAAGCATCCATAGTTCCTTCTGGTAGTATGCTGTAAATTCGTTCATGATATCCACAGTAGGATCATCTCCAGCCTTTTCAGCTTCTTCCTTCACTTCTAATGTCATTTTAAGAAGATAGTCAAAGTCTTTCTTCACGATCTTCACTAAATCGATATCTTTACCGAATTCTTCATTTCTTTCTTCGATTTTAGCAATTTCCAGTGCACCCTTAAGGCTGGCAACTGGTTTGAAGCCTAATTGAAGCATTCTTTCAGCAACTGTGTCCATATCTTCTGTTACTTTATCATAATATGCTTCGAATAGTTCGTGCATTCTGTGGAACTGTTTTCCCTGAACATACCAGTGAACATTATGAAGCTTTGTATAAGCCACCATAAGATCTGCTACATAAAGATTAAGTTTTTTTTCAAGATTTGCCATTTTTTTCATCATCCTCCGTTTTTAAATAAAACCTTTCAGTTTATATTGAAATCTGTTAATCAGTCGTTTTATCAAAGACTCTCCTGATCTCTTAAGCCAGAGTAGCCTTGATCATCCAAAGCTGCTTCTGATAATATGCTGTGAACTCATTCATGATATCCACTGTAGGATCATCTCCAGCCTTTTCAGCTTCTTCTTTCACTTCTAATGTCAGCTTGAGAAGATATTCAAAGTCCTTGTTGATAATATCCACGAATTCCAGATCCTTACCAAACTTATCATCTCTTTCTTCAATCTTCGAGATTGCTAAAGCACCCTTAAGAGAAGCTACTGGTTTAAGACCCAATTGAAGCATTCTCTCAGCTACTGCATCCATATCCTCTGTGATCTTATCATAATACATTTCGAAAAGTTCATGCATTGCATGGAACTGCTTTCCTTCTACATACCAGTGAACATTGTGCAGCTTTGTGTATGCCACCATAAGGTCTGCCACGTACTGATTAAGTTTCTTTTCTAAATTTGCTTTTGCCATTTGTTACCTCCATAATTTATAATTAGTTTTAAATTGTAATGATTATCGTTTGCTATGTTCTTATAATACAACAACCCTGCCTATATTACAAGGGTAAAATATGTCTAAAATGTAAACATATTATAACTATTATAATTATTGACGCCCGTAAATTTTATCAATAACAATCGCTACGATATCTTCTTTCAGATTTTTTGATCTTTCAACAAAATCATCTGTCTGTGCCTTCAGATTGATGTTTTCTTCATTTACCTCTGACCCAGCCAGATTGATAAACACATTAAGTGCAGCCCCTTCAATAGCGCTGTGAATGAGAATAGCTGCAACTCCAGCATCCGATATCGCATTCTTGTTGCCGTATTCTGTGGCAATCTTCAATGCCTCATACATATCAAATGATTCTTTGACCAGTTGATATGGAATTTCTAGAACGCGCTCTTTTGCGGAGTCAATCTTATTCTTCCTGAATGCTTTTTCTTCCTCTGTCTCCTTTGGTAAAGAGAACGCAGCCATTAGTTCATCGAAAGAATTGGCATCATCTACCATAAGCTCAAGATATCTGTTTCTGAAACGATCAGTGGCCTCTCTTCCTTCCTTCATGGAATTGACTACTGATTCCGGATAATCTTTTGCAGCCTTCTTGTCGATGGTAAGATTGAATACCATCGAAGTAAGCGCTGCTGCCAAAGACGCACTCAGTGCTGCTGCAGCTCCGCCACCAGGAGTTGCTTTTCCTTCTCCTAATACATTGGTAAATTCATTGACGGTTAATTCTCTTAACATAACTTCACCTCTTATTTAATATTTTAGACCTAATAGAATACAATTACATGCTTCTCACAAGATATTAATTAAACATTATCATATTATTAACATCAGTAGATTTTTTCAGCTATATTTTATCTATGTATAAATTCAGTACATCATAAACTTTATTCATTTGTTCAAACATGATCACATCTTCTTTTAGGAAAGGCACTTCTTCCCTTATTTTCCTGTAAATTTTAGAAGTCTCAACACCTAGCGTTCTGTTTTCACGGAAATCAATAGCCTGGCAGGCTGCGAAAGCTTCAATGGAAAGCACTCTTCTTGTATTTTCAACAATTTCCCTTAACTTTCTAGCAGCAGTATTTCCCATGGATACATGATCTTCCTGGTTCGCTGATGACGGAATTGAATCTACTGAAGCGGGATGTGCCAGTACTTTATTCTCTGAAACCAGAGCTGCTGCGCTGTACTGTGTGATCATAAATCCTGAATTCAGTCCACCTGATGGTGCAAGAAATGCAGGAAGGTCATTCAGCTGGTAATTCACCAGCCTCTCCAGCCTTCTCTCTGAGATGTTTCCTAAATCAGTTATGGCAATCGCCAGATAATCAAACAGAAGCGCCATGGGTTCGCCATGGAAATTTCCACCGGAATAGATTTCATTTTCGTTCAGAACGATAGGATTATCCGTTACAGCATTGATTTCAATTGTAATTTTACTCATTGCATAATCCAGAGTATCCTTGATTGCACCATGTACCTGTGGAATACATCTTATGGAATAGGCATCCTGTACCCTGATATCATTCTGCTTTGTAACAAGATCTGATCCTTCAAGAAGCTCCATCATTTCCTTCGCAATGTCTATCTGACCTTTATGTCCTCTGACTTCATGAAGTCTTTTGTCAAAAGCCGTGATTATCCCTCTTAATGCTTCCATGGTCAGCGCAGCCGACAGATTTGCTGTTCTAAGTGCACGATAAGCATCATAAAAAGCCAGTGCTCCAATTGAAGTAAGCGCCTGTGTTCCGTTTATGAGCGCAAGGCCTTCTTTCGCTTCCAGCACAACGGGGCTGATTTCAGCCATGGTCATCGCTTCTTTTGAAGGAAGCACTTTTCCTTTATATTCCGCTGTTCCCTCCCCGATTAATGTCAGCACCATATGAGCCAGCGGAGCCAGATCTCCCGATGCACCTAAGGATCCTTTCTCCGGTATGATGGGATGAACTCCTTTATTGAGCATTTCCTTTAAGGTTTCCACTGTTTCCAGTCTGATTCCTGAATAGCCTCTGGCAAGTGCATTGATACGAAGTAGCATCATTCCCCGCACTTCTTCAGTCTTCATCGGATTCCCGATGCCGCAGGCATGAGATATTATAAGGTTTCTCTGTAGTTTTTTCAGTTCATCCTTACCGATTTTCACCTCTGAGAATTTACCGAATCCAGTATTGACACCATACACAGCATGTGTTCCTTCAGCTGCTTTTTCCAGCATTTTTCTGGACTCCAAGATTCTCGATCTGGTTTTCTCACTGAGGGTCAGCATCTCATTCTCCCTAGCGACTTTAATAAGATCTTCTATTGTCAGTTCTCCATTTTCTATAATAACCATATTTACCGTCGAGTAGACAATCTCGACACTCCTTTCTTTCTTTATTCAACTTCAGAAAGG